>JACPQO010000046.1 GCA_016190405.1 Chloroflexota bacterium
CCGCTCCTACATGACACATTCTAGCACCGAAAGGAGGGCGGTGTAGCGGAATGTACCGAACGAGTTCACTGGCTGGACAAACGTCCCCGGCGCCCGATATCATGATTAGGCCACCTAGCGCCAAGGAGGAAGTTTGGCTACTCGATCTGCCGCTAAAGCTCACCGCCAGTCCCTGAAGCGACGCCTGCGCAACCGCGCGGTGCGAAGCCAGACCAAGACGGCTTTGAAGCAGGCCGTGGTCCGCATCGCCAGCGGTGACCTGGAGGCGGCGCGAGAAGAGGTACGGGCGGCGATCAGCACCCTGGACACGGCCGTGCGCAAGGGCGTCCTGCATCCCAACAACGCCGCCCGGCGCAAATCGCGGTTGCTCCTGAAGTACAACGCCGCCATTGCCGCTGTCCAGGTTCCGGTCGAGGAGCCGCGGCCCAGCAAGGGCAAGACCTCCCAGGCGCGCGCCCGCCGCAGCAGCGGCGACACCCCCCGCCGCAAACCGGCCAAGAAGTAGAAGTAGCCTGCATCAGCTTGTCGGGGTAGCCCCATCGAGCCGGCGTCCTTGCTTCCCTCCTCCCGAGTAGAGGGGATCCGCCGCCAGGTCCCCGCTACAAGCAAGCTTATCTATCTGAACACCGGCTGGCAGGGCCCTTCTCCACTTTGTGTGGCCCAGGCGGTCCGCGAGGCCTTCGCGGCGGAGGCCGAGGGCCCCACCGCGCCACCCCAAAACCAACGACGCCTCGCCGTGGCCCGGCGGGCCCGTCAGGCCCTGGCGGAACTCATCGGCGCCTCGCCCGAAGAGGTATCCTTGCAGCAGAACACTACAGAGGGGATAAACATCGTCCTCGGCGGCCTCGGCCTGCGGCCCGGGGACGAAGTCATCATCTGTACCATGGAGCACCCGTCGGTCGTCGTCCCGGCCTACTACGCCCGCGAGCGGCAGGGAGTCGCCCTCAAGATCGTCCAACTGTCCGCCGCCGACTCGCCCGCTGACATCGTCGCCAGGTTCCAGGAAGAGGCCACGCCGGCCCTCAAGCTCATCGTCCTATCGCACATCGCCTACGCCACTGGCCAGGTCCTCCCCATCCGGGAGCTGTCCCGCCTGGCCCACGACAGGGGCGGCTACCTGCTACTGGACGCCGCCCAGTCGGTGGGCCAGATCCCCGTCGCGATGAGCGACTTGGAATGCGATTTCTGCGCCTTCCCCGGCCACAAGTGGCTCCTGGGGCCGGCAGCTACCGGCGCCCTCTTCGTCCGGCGCGACCTCATCGAGAGGCTGCAACCGCCGAAGATCTCCCATCACGCCGCGGCGTCCTACAACTTCCGCGGCGAGTTCCACCCCAGGACGGATGACATCGCCAAGTTTGAGCTGACCACCGTCAGCGTACCCCTGCTGGCCGGGCTCAACGCCGCCATCGATTTCATTCAAGGCATCGGCCTGGAGGCTGTACGCGACCACGCCCTCGGGCTGGCCCACTATACCACCGAGCGCCTGGGCCGGGTGCCCGGGATCCGCCTGGTCAGCGCCGCCGAGCCCGCCTCCGTGGCCTCCGGCCTCGTCTCCTTCGGGCTGCCGCAGGTGTCGCCGCAGATCATGACCGCCTACCTGTGGGAGCAGTCGCGCATCGTGGCCCGGACGGTGGTCGACGCCGGCTGCACGCGTCTCTCCCTGCACGTGTTCAACACCGAGGCCGAGGTGGACGCCGTGGTGAAGCTTGTCGAGGAGCCAGCGCGTACCGGCTCCCCGGCCCGGGCCTTCCCCACCGCACAGATCGAGTGGGAGGCGATGACAGAGCTGTGAAGGCCTGTGTGTTCCACGGCCCCGGCCGGGTGGAGGTGGAGTCGCGGCCGCAGCCGGCGCCCGGCCCGGGCGAGCTGCTGTTGCGCATGCAGGCGGCGGGCGTCTGCCACTCCGATATCCGGGTGTACAAGGGGGAGAAGCAGGCCCGTCCCGGCGTCATCCCCGGCCACGAGATCGTGGGGACCGTGGAGGCGCTGGGCAGCGGCGTCGAAGGCTTCACAATCGGGCAACGCGTCGCGGTGTGCCCCATCATTGCCTGTGGCCGCTGCTACTACTGCCTGCGCGGCCTGCGCAACCGCTGCCTGGAGCGGGTCACCCTGGGCTACGAGGAGGACGGCGGCCTGGCCGAATACGCGCTGATCCCGGCGTCCCTGGTGTCCCTGGGCCACGTCTTTCCCGTGTCGGAGGCGCTGCCCTCAGGCACAGCCGCGCTGATGGAGCCGCTGGCCTGCGTCCTCAACTCCCTGGAGACCTGCCGGGTGCGGCCCGGCGGCTCCCTGGTGCTGCTGGGGGCGGGCCCCATGGGGTTGCTGCACCTGCAATTGGCGCGGGCGCTGGGCGTCGCGACCATCATCGTCAGCGAAGTGAACGGCGACAGGCTCGCCTACGCCCGGCGCTTCGGCGCCGGTCTGGCCCTCGACCCCGGGAGCGCCGACCTGAAGCGAAGCGTGCTCGACGCCACGGAAGGGCTGGGCGCCGATGCCGCCGTAGTCACGACAGGCGTCCCCGGCCTGCTGGCGCCCGCCCTAGGCCTGGTGCGACGCCAGGGGGTGGTGAATCTCTTCGCGGGGTTCCCGCCGGGCGCGGCGGTCGACTTTGACGTCAATGCGGTGCACTACTCGGAGATCGTCCTCACCGGCAGCCAGAACGCCACGCCGGAGCAGTACCGGCGGGCGCTGCAGCTGCTGACCCTGATGCCCCAGGCGGCGGAGATCAACACGCACGTCTTCCCCATAGACGAGGGGCCCCAGGCGTACAAATCGCGGCTGGCTATGGACGGGCTGAAGTCTTTGGTGATATTCTAGTGCGCGGACTTGCTCTGGATTAGCGGACGCTAGAAGAAGGAGGTCAACATGGTCCAAGAGCAGCAGCTGCCCAACTCCGTGAAAGAGGTTATGGAGGGCATGCCCACAGCCTTCCAGCCCGACAGGGCAGCAGGGGTAAACGCCACCATCGTGTTCAACTTCACCGGCGCCGAGACCGGAAGTTGGACCGTCAAGGTGGCCGACGGCAAGTGCGAGGTGAGCGCGGGCGCCGCCGACAGCCCCACCGTCACCATCAACTCCCCCTCCGACGTCTGGCTGAAGATAACCCGCCGCGAGCTGGACGGCGCCACTGCTTTCATGAGCGGCCAGTTCACCTTCACCGGTGACATGGGCGTTCTCATGCAGATGGGGAGCTGGTTCGGCCAGGGCTAGGCCCTACAGACCCTTCTAGCCGCGCCAGGAGGCCGTTTTCCGGGGGCTGGCCCCAGGGGTTAGCCCCCGGGAAGGGCAGCGGCGCTGGGCAGGCTAGCGTCTGCCCCCAAGATTAGCACCACATCCCCGAGCGAGCCCAGGAAGGGCGCCGCGTCGGGGTCGGAAGCGCTTATGATCCGGCTCGGCGGCAGGTCCAACCATTCGGCCAGCCGCTGGGCGGTGTAGGTCTTGCCCGACCGGTCGACGATCAGAGTGCTGTCGTAGATGGCGCCGTTGGCGTTTTCGTCGACGGCGACGCGGTCGGCGGCCAGCCCCTTGGTCCTCAGGAAAGAGGCGAAGTCGGCGGCCAGGCCCGGCACCTCGGTCGCGTTTTGCACCTCGACCAGGGCGTCCTCCCCCTGTAGCTGCCCATCACCGAAGACGGTCGCCTTCAGCTCCTCCACCTGGTCCCAGTCAGCCAGGAGCATGGCGCCGGGACAGTCGGGGCAGGGGTACGTCGCCTCGGCGATGGACACCGTGCGGATGTTGTCCAGGCCGATTTGCTGGCCCAGCTTGGCCAGGCCCGGTATCTTGAAGTCGCTTATGTTGGTCTTTACGGCCCCCTTGTACTTCCCGTACAGGCTGAGGGCGTTGTCAGAGAGCAGGAGTCCCAGGTCCATGGCCTGCCTGGCCGTGGCCTTGATCACCAACTGCTGCCGCTCGATGCGTTTGAAGTCGTTGTCGCTGTGACGGATGCGGGCGTAGGCCAGGGCCCGCTCGCCGTCCATGTGCTCCGGCCCCGGCAGGAACTCCACGGGGTAAGTGTCGCAGAACTTGCAGTCGCTGTAGATCGGGTCGTAAGCGTATTCAGGGACATCGACGTCGATCCCCCCCAGCTCATCGATGAGGTCAATGAAGTTGTTGAAGTCCAGGACCACGTAGTAGTCGATGGGGATGCCGAAGTTGCGCTCCACAGTGTCCTTGGCCAGCCCCGGGCCGGCGCCCGGGTAGTCCGTATAGATGTACTGCCCCGTCTCGTAGGCCACGTTTATCCGGTCCCGGGTGTAGCCGCCATAGCCATCCGGGATATCAACAACGAGGTCGCGCGGGATGGAGAAAATCCCGGCCGTCTTGCTGAACGGGTCCACGGTCAGCACGAAGACCGTATCGGTGCGGGACGGCGTGTCTTCCGGTTCGTCACGGCGCAGGTCCAGCCCCAGGAAGAGGATGTTTATGCGCTGGTTGATATCGGCGTATGGAGGATTGTCGCCGCTGTCCACGAACGGCAGTTTGACCCCGATCTTGAGCTCGTTGCCCGGGAGGAAGATGCTGTCCGCCTGGGTGACCACCACTACCAGCAGGTAGAAAGCGGCGACGGCGAAGAAGGCGATGCCGAAGATGAGGAAGGGGTTGTAGTGCCGCCGCCGGGACAGCGCCGGCTCAGGCCGCGGCGGCCGCTGGAAGGGTGGCGGCACGTCTCTGCTCAATGATCCCAACCTCCTAGTTCACACCGTAGCCGTCTCGACAGTCGCCTCGGGGGCATCGCAGCCGCGGTTACCCGACCCGAGCAGCGGCGCCGGGCGCCGGATGACAACCAGCCATTTTCGCCGCCTCTACCTTGCCGTCGCTAACTGCATCACACTACAAGAAGCGAGAGCCCCGAGTAGGCGCCCTCGCCGGCCGTATCCCACGCCGCTGGTCAGAGGCATGGAATCTCCAGTGTCTTACAACGCCCAGGCCCCCGCAAAAGTTTCTCGTCTTCCCGCGCCCTACGGGACCAGCGCCCACTCTTCGGGCAGGCGGTACCGGAAGACCGTACTGGTGTGGCTGCGGCCGTCGAAGACGCGTCCGTGGCCGCTGCGCCGGATCTCCCGATAGCTGTTCACGATCTGGACGATCCGCTTGGCCCGCAGGTTGAAGATCACAGCCCCGGCCTTCACCGGGCGCAGGCTGGCCTCCTGCGTCAGGTCGTCCACCACGCGGAAGACGGGCTGTTTGTGCCGCGGCAGCGTGGTCAGCGTCTTGTGGATCGTCTCGTAATGCCCGTCCGAGTTGTGTTCGTCGAATACGGCCAGGCCGTTCAGGACGTACTCGGCCAGATTGCGATAGTACGGTTCGGCCGCCCCCAGCAGCTCCTCCACCGTCTGCGGACTGGCCGAGCAGGCCGCCACCAGCGCCGGCAACGCGTCTCCGTGAGCTACGAAGCTTACGCCGCCTCGTTGGTCGATAATAGTGCAGCGCAGCACGTTCATGGTGGTGGCGGGGAGGTTGATGGGTTTGACCCGCAATCGAGGCTAGCGTAACATCGGCCTTCGAACGGTGTCAACGAAGATACTCCCCTTCGCGGTCGCCCTCGCCGTCGCTCTCCTGCTGGCCGCCTGCGGGGGCGGCCAGCAGCCACCGCAGTCCAGCCCCCTGGCCGAAGTTGTGTCCCCTGTGGCCAGCGACACCCCGGTGGACCTGGCCCAGGCCGACAAGCTGTACCACGATGGCGATTTCGAAGGGGCCATCGCCATCTACTCCGCCGCCGCCCTGCGGAGCGATGACCAGCAGCGCCGGCAGGCTCTCTGGAGACTGGCCCGCATCCAGTACGCCAGCGGCGACTATCGAAGCGCCGAGCCGGTCATAATCGCCTTCCTTTCGGCGCACCCGGCGCCCGCGGACGAGGCCCGCGCCTACCTGCTGCTGGGAGCGGTCCAATCGGCGCAGGGGCACACCACCGATGCGCGGGACAGCTTGCTCCGCTACCTGGACCTGAATGGGCCGGCTGCGCCCTACGCGCACCTGCGGCTGGCCGAGCTGGCCGGCGCCGCCGGCGATCCCAGCGAGGCCATCGGGGAGATCGACTTGGCCCTGGCGCAGGGACCGCTGCCCGGCCCGGTCCATACGGACGCCCGTTTCGCCCGCGCCCGCTACCGGGACGCCGCCGGCGACACAGCCGGCGCCATCGTGGACTACCAGCAGTTGGCCAGCGATGCCGCTACCGCTTCTGACCGGGCGGAAGCGCTGTGGCAGCTGGCCGGCTTATCGCGGCGGGCCGCTGATGGCCTGTTGTACCAGGGGTCGCTGTACTCGCTGGCCACCCGCTACCCCTGGCACGCCCGGGCTCTGGAGGCCCTGGACCAGCCGCCGCTGGCCCCGTCGCCTCTCCTAAGCAACGCCCAACGCGCCACCGTTCTGTTCGCACACCGGCTCAACGACCGGGCGGCCGAGGCCTTCCGCGCTTCCCTGGCGGAGGACGCGAGCCCCGAGGCGCAGGCCGTGGGCCACTATCATCTGGGCATCCTGGCCGAGCGGGCCGGCGACCCGGACGCCGCCCTGGCCGAATACCAGGCGGCGCGCGAGGCGCTGGCGGCGGACCCCAGCCATCCCGCCTACGCGCAGGCCTCCTGGGACCGCGCCCTTGTGCTGGAAGCGCAGGGGCGCCTCGACGAAGCGGCCGGCGCCTACGCCGCCCTGGCCGATGCCGCGCCCGCGGCGGAACAGGCCCCGGAGGCTCTGTTCCGGGCCGGCTTGCTCCGCTATCGCCAGGGCCGGATTGAGGACGCCGCGACGTTGTGGCAGCGCTCCCTGGACTTAGTGATCGCGCCGGCGGCGGCCCGCGCCCACTTCTGGCTGGCCCGCGCCGCCTCCGCGGCCGGCGACCAACCTTCCGCTTCCCGAGAGCTCGGCCTGGCAGCCTCCAGCGCTCCCCTGGCGTACTACGGCCTGCGGGCCCGCGCCCTGCTCGAAGGCGACGTGGCCGTCGCTGAATCTTCGGGCACGGTCCAAGCGCCCGCGCCGGATTGGGGCGCGGTCGAGCGATGGCTGCAATCGTGGGCGGGGCCGGAGGGCTCCCCGCCCGGCGGGGCGCTTTTGGACAGCGCGGCCTGGCGGCGGGCGCTGGAGCTGGAGACCGCGGGCCTCCGCCGGGAAGCCGGGCAGGAGTTCGCGCAACTCCTGGACGACGCTACGGGAAGGCCCTGGCGCCTCTACCGGCTGGCCCGGGCCCTGGCCGAAGAGCGTCGCGTGCCGGAGGCAGCGCGGGCGGCGGCGCGCCTGGTCCAGGGCTGGGCCGACGCGCCGAGGGAGCTCCTGGCGCTGGCCTACCCCCGGGAGTACCTTGACCTGGCCGACCAGACGGCCGGCCAGTACGGCTTCTCGCCGCTGCTCCTTCTAGCCTTGGTGCGACAGGAGAGCTTCTTCGAAGCGGGCGCCGTCTCCGGGGCCGGCGCCCTGGGACTGACTCAGGTCATTCCCTCCACGGCCCAGGAGATCGCCGGCCAGCTCGGAGAGGAGGCCTTCCGGACCGGCGACCTGCTGCGGCCGCGGGTCAGCCTGCGCTTTGGAGCGCATTACCTGGGCTCGCAGCTCACGGGCTTTGGCGGCAACCTGGTAGCAGCGCTGGCCGCCTACAACGGCGGCCCCGGCAACGCCGGCCGCTGGCTGCGCCAGGCGGGTGAGGACGACCCCGACCTCCTCCTGGAGACGATCGACTTCTCGGAAACGCACGCCTATGTGCGGCTGGTGCTGGAGAACTACGCCCTCTACCGTTACACCTACGGCCAGACGGACCACCCGTCGCTGCCCCTGCCCTGACCCAGCCTGTCATTCTGAGCGCCGACCACACCCGCCGGCGGCCATGCCGACTGCCCGCGAAGGAATCTGGCGAGGGGTCGAGCGGTGGGTCAGGCGTCACCGCTGACCGAGCTAAGCCCCCGCGCTCACTGGACGGCGATAGGGCCGCGCGCTACGATTGCCCTGACCCTCGAAGGGAATCACCTCTTGGCATGCCGCCGACCAGCTTAACCGTCCGTGTGCCGGCCACCAGCGCCAACCTGGGCGCGGGCTTCGATTGCCTGGGGCTGGCCCTCGATCTCTGGGGCTCGGTCACCGTCACCGATGGCCCGCAGCCGCCACAAGGCGACAGGCCCCTGGAGGGGATGGCCCTGGCGGCCGCGCGTCGCCTGTGGGACGAGATCGGGCAGCGGGCGCCGCAGGGCCTCTCGGCCCGCTACGAAGGCGCCATTCCGGTGGCCCGCGGCCTGGGCGCCTCGGCCGTAGCGCGGGTAGGGGGCCTGATGGCCGCCAGCGCCCTGGCCGGCGATCCCCTGGACCGGGAGGCGCTCCTGACCCTGGCGGCGGAGCTGGAGGGCCACGCGGATAACGCCGCCCCCGCCCTCTTCGGCGGCCTCCAGGTGACGGTGCGAGAAGACCAGCAAGTAGTGCACGCCGGCGTCCCCCTACCGCCCGGCCTGCGGGCCGTGCTGTTCGTGCCGGAGCTGCGGATGCCCACCCAGGAGAGCCGCCGCCTCCTGCCCCGCTCCCTCTCGCGGGAGGATGCCGTGCATAACATCGGACGGGCCGCGCTGCTGGTGGCGGCGCTGGGCCAGGGCCGCTTCGACCTGCTGGACGCCGCCACCCAGGACCGGCTGCACCAGCACGCCCGCTCGCAGCTCTTTCCGGCCATGTACGCGATATTCGACGCGGCCAAACAGGCCGGGGCCCACTGCGCCTACCTGTCTGGCGGCGGCTCCACGATATGCGCCCTGGCCAGCGGGGGCGAGCAAGCCATCGCCCGGGCGATGGCCGAGGCGGCTAGCAGCCGCGAGGTGCCCGGCGAGACGATTATTGCCGCCCTTTCAGAGCGGGGAGCGGAAATCGTGGAGGAGGCATAATGACCCGGGTCGTCGACTCGATGCAATCCCGCCGCCTGGCGCCGGCTGCTCGGAGCAGGGTGCCGCGCACGGAGACTGGTTCCTTGTTCCTTGTTCCTTGTTCCTTGTTCCTACCATGGCCCTCATAGTGCAGAAGTACGGCGGCACCTCGGTGGGCGACGCCGAGCGGATCAAGGCGGTCGCGCAGCGCATCGCGCGCCGGCTGGAGAGCGGCGACCGGCTGGTGGTGGTCGTCTCGGCCATGGGCCACACCACCGATGAGCTCATCGAGCTCGCTGGCCAGATGACCGATGAGCCGGGGGCGCGGGAGCTCGACCTGCTCCTCTCCACCGGTGAGATCGTCTCCTCCACTTTATTGTCCATGGCCCTAAAGCATCGGGGCTGTCGGGCGGTGGCCCTGTCGGGGGCGCAGGCCGGCATCGGCACCGACCGGCGTTACGGGCGGGCCCGCATTCTGAAGGTCGACCCCCACCGCATCGAGCGGGAGCTGGCGGCCGGGAACGTGGTGATCGTGGCCGGCTTCCAGGGGATCACCGAGGAGATGGATATCACGACCCTGGGCCGCGGCGGCTCGGACACGACGGCGGTGGCCCTGGCCGCCGGCCTGGGTGCGGAGCGCTGCGAGATATATACGGACGTGGAGGGGATCTACACCGCCGACCCTCGCGTCGAGCCCCAGGCACGCCGGCTGCCGGAGATCAGCTACGAGGAGATGCTGGAGCTGGCGGCCTACGGGGCGAAGGTGATGCACCCCCGCGCCGTGGAGTTGGGCGCCGTCTTCCACGTACCCATCTACGTCGCGTCCAGCTTCACCGAGTCGCCGGGGACACTAATACATGGAGGTCCGCCCATGATGGAGCAACGGAACAAGGTGATGGGCATCGCCCAGGACAAGGATGTGGCCCGTATCACCGTCCGCGGCGTGCCGGACCGTCCCGGGATCGCGGCCACCCTGTTCGAGCCGCTGGGCGAGGCGGGCATCAGCGTGGACACCATCGTCCAGAACGCCAGCGTGGAGCGGCTGACCGACCTCACCTTTACCGTCTCCAGGTCGGACCTGAACCGGGCGCTGGAGCTAGTGCGGCCGCTGGCCGCGGAGATCGAGGCGCCGGAGGTGCTGGCCGATACGCACCTGGCCAAGGTCAGCATCGTGGGGGCCGGCATGACCTCCGGGCCCGGCTACGCGGGCCGCATGTTCCGCGCCCTGTTCGAGGCGGGCATCAACATCGAGCTGATCACGACCAGCGAGATCCGCATCACCTGCCTGATCGACGAGGCGAAGGTGCCGCAGGCGGTGCGGGCCCTGCACAAGGCGTTCCAGCTCGAAGAGGGATAGGGGGCCGCTGCCAGGAGGTTAGAGGTTGGAGGCTGGAAGCTGGGAGGCGCGCGCACCTTAAAGAACTCTAACCGAGATGTAACGCTGCTTTAATGACAGCTTAATGTGCGGCCCGTATATTCGGTCTAGCTGAACAGATCAGCGCCCACCAGGGCGCCTAGGAGGGAAGGTGGAAGCAGGAGCAAAGCGGCGTGCCCGCGGTATACTCGCCCTACTTGCGCTGGCCGGCCTGGCGGCCGTGGCCGGCGCTTTGTTGTTGTTCAGCGCCGAGCGACCCGCTCCAGGCGCGACGGCCACGCTACCGCCCGTCTACCTCACCATCGTCAGCCACAACGAGGAGCCCCTGGGCGGCCGTCCCGACTACACCGCAGACCTCGCCTACTACCTCCAGAACCGCGACCTCCTGAAGCTGCTGGCGGAGACCATTGCCAGCAAGGGCGCGGCCTACAACTTCGAGTCCGACTGGAACTACCTGGAAGCCGTGGCCATGTACGACGTGGGCAGTGTTACGAACGACACGAACGGCAAGAACATCGTGCGCTGGATGAAGGAGGACCTGGGCGTAGAGGTGGACCCCCACGCCCACGAGACCCAGTACAACTACGCGGATGTCGCCTACCTCATCGAGCAGTTGGGCGTCACGCCCTCGAAGAACGTGGGCGGGTTCCTCTACGACCCGCCGGACAACGGCCAGGGCTGGGAGCAGCACGAAGCCGGCATCTACGGCTGGATCTACCCTTCGTACTTCTGGCGGGCGGACAACCTGTGGGGAGCCGGGACCTACCTGCACCAGGGCAACGACGACAAGTCGTCGGGCATCTGGCGGCCCCAGGACCGCTACAACTTCTATACCGACGACCCCAACCAACGGCTCCTGTATATCGGCGGATGCAACGGCTCGCGCCCCCTCTTGCAGCAAGTCCTGAATGACATTGAGAGTGGTCAGGCGCCCGCCGATGGCTTCTACACGGCGGACCTGGGATACGCCCAGGACTGGCTGACGCCGCAGAGCATCGCCGAACTGGGCAGGTTCATTGACTCGTTGGCGCCCTACGTGGCGCAGGGTCGCGTCCGCTGGGTCACCCTGACGGAGATGGCCGACCTCTGGCGGACCCAGTACGGCTCGCGGCCCTTCCGGTACGACTGCAGCGGGGCGGCGACGACGCAGACGCCGACGGCCACACCGACGCCAACGCCCTCCGCCACTCCAACACCCTCGCCCACGCCGACGCCCACGCCCACGCCCACCGCGACGGCGGCCTACACCATCCAGGCCATCGAGACCTGGGTGACGGCGCCCAACGGCAACCTGGTTTACACGCGAGTCGTGCAGCCGGTGCCCGCCCTCTACCCGGGACAGCGCTTCCCGGCGCTGATCGCGATTCCCGGCGGCACCGGCGCCGGCGCCCCGCTGGCGGACAACCCCGGCTACCGGGGGCTGGCCGCCAGCGGCTTCGTCGTCGTCGCCTTCAACCCGGAGGGCCGCGGCACCGGCCTGCCGGGCAACCTCAGGAGCCAGGGCTCGGAGAACTGCAACGGCTTCGTCCACCAGGACGACCTCAAGGCGGTGATCGAATACGCGGCGGCGCTGCCCAATGTGGACGCCTCCAACATCGGCGTGGAGACGGCCTCCTTCGGCATCGCCATCGGCGCGGGGGCGCTGGGCCGCTACCCCAGCCTGCCGGTGGCCTACCTCGTCGACCAAGAGGGGCCGCACGACAACCGGGTCATCACCTTCTACGACGCCGGCCACGAAGTGGCGGTCTGCGGCCACTGGAGCACCGTCACGGACCCTTCGCCCGCCAACGTGGCCTTCTGGGCCGAGCGAGAGGCCGTGCGCTACATCGGCAGCTACCCCGGCCGCTATCTGCGCATGCAGGCGGAGATCGATCACGCCCAGAACCCGGGCTACTACCGCCACTCCATCGAAATGGTCAACGCGGCGACCAAGCCCGAATACGGCGGCGCCGGCTCGGCGATGTGGACGCGCATGAACGGCAGCGACATCAGCAACGCCATCAACGCTGTCTACCCGCTGGGCGACCCGTCGCAGTACCCGGTCTGGGTCTCCGGACGCCTCTCCGACCACCCGGGGCTGAACATCACCTACGACAAGGAGATGGCGGCGCTGGTGTCGGCGCCCACGCCGACGCCTACGCTGACCGCCAGCCCGACGCCCACGGCCACACCTACGCCGACGGCCACGCCCACGCCTACGCCCACGACGACGGGCACGGCGGACTCGGACGGCGACAGCTTCACGGACGTCGATGAGCTGTACATCGGCACCGACCCCAGCAGGCCGTGCGGGACCGACTGGCCAGCGAACATCAACAACGCCGGCGCCTCGATGAACAGAGTGGACATCCTCGACGTGAACGCCCTGGCGCCGCCGGCCTTCTTCAGCAGCCCGCCCAATTCCAACTACAGCGCGCGCAAGGACCTGTCGGCCGGCCACGCCGCCACGGACCCCAAGATCGACATCTTCGACGTGAATAAGCTGGCGCCGCCGCTGTTCTTCGCCACGTGCACGCCGTAGGGCGCTCCGGCGGCGAGCGCTGCCGCCTGACCCACCGCCCCACCATCCCCCAGATCCCCCTTCGGCTTCGCTCAGGCCAAGCTTCGCGTACGGACGAGTGCGGTCTGCCGCCTGGTGGCGGCTCAGGATGACAGGAGCGCGGTTAGCTGGTTTGTTGGTTTGCTGGCTTGTTGGTTTGCTGGTTTGCTGGTTGGGGTGGGAGCGGGGCGGTGCTGTCCGCTATTCCTCTTCCGGCTCCTCGTCCATCTCGACCTTGACCTTGGTCTCGGACTCGGGCGAGAAGTCGTAGAGAGTGGCATCGGCCTCGTCGGCGGTGTCGCTGCCCGACTCCCAGTGCTCCTCTTCCTCGCCGTCCTCGAAGTAGGTGTCGTCGGCGTCCCGGCGCAGCAATCGCTCCTTGACGTAGGGCCGGAACGACTCGGTGACGGTGGGCGGGAAGGAGAGCTTGCCCAGCTGGGAAGGGTGCTGGAAGGTCTCGCGAATGAAGACCCGCACCTCGCTCTCCTGAAGGGCCGAGATGGCGGCGACGTACTGGTTGCCGCCATCCATAAGCTTGCCGAGGCGCTGGGCCAGCTTGGGCTCGATCTCGCCCACGTACTCGCCGCTGGTGCTCTGCACCAGGAGCGAGCCGTTCTCCCGCTGGAGCGTGACCTGGTCGCCGGCGGTCATGCGGGCGGCAATCTCCATGCTGGGGCGCAGCAGGGTCGTGATGCCGGTCTTGCCCATCTCCTCGATGAACATCTGGGGCGACAGCTTCTGGGTGGCGGCCCGGGGCGCGCCCTCGTCGCCCAGGGTGGCCAGGCGGGCCAGGTTCTTGCGGGCGATGGTGTTGAGGGGGTCGGTCTCCAGCGCCTTCATGTAGGCCTCGCGCGCCTCGCCGTAGCGGCCCAGCTCGGTCATCGCCTTGCCCAAGCGGTTAAAGGCGTCGACGTCGGTCGGGAACGACTCGATAATCGACTTGTTGAGCTGGGCGGCTTCGGCCCAGCGGCCCTGGAGGGCTAGCTGAATGGCCAGCTCCGCGTGCTGTTTCTTTACCTTTGCTCGATCTTCCGCCTGAAAGACCATCTCTTCCTCCACCCCTCAAAGATTGTTCCCGCATTGTAGGCCGTTCGCGGCGACAACTGCAAGGGGGTACTGGTTATACATCGGTTATAACGTTCAGGCCAGCCCCGAGGTTGCCGGCCCGCCGTCGATATGATAAGACGGCGCCTCCTGGCCGTTGTTACCGGCGTCTGTCACCCCTTTGCATCGGCGCGACCGCTCAGTCTACATCAGCCTGCGCCGCATCGCAACCCCTGCCGCCGGGCGAACGTTCAATACAACAGACCATCATAGTTAATACGAGCGAGACGGGCGAAAGGTTGCGGCCAGCCTAAACAGTGGTCGGGGTGGGCGGATTCGAACCGCCGACCTCACGGTCCCGAACCGTGCGCTCTAGCCTGACTGAGCTACACCCCGACCTGCCAGCTCTATTGTATACGATGCGACCCCTAAATGAGAGACGCCCGGCGTCTCGCAGCCGCAAGCGCGTTTGATGGCCTTGCTGCTGTACACTGGCCGCGTATGAGAAGGCCCCATGCAATCTGAAGCTGAGTTCCGCTCCTTCCGCAGCGCTCAAGACAGGGGCTTCCTGTTCAACGTCAACCTCGTCTTCCTCTCCCAGATCGCGATCTATGGGCTGGCGTTTGGTCTGCGGGTCGTGCTGGCCCGCGGCCTGGGCGACGCGGGCCTGGGCACGTACTCGCTGTTCTTCCTGGCCGTCCTGGTAGCCGGCGGGGTCGCCAACCTGGGTGTGGGGCTGGGCAACATATACTTCCTGAACAAGGGCACCTACTCCTATACGGAGCTGCTGGCCGGCAGCCTGTTCGTCCTGGCCGTGACCTCCGCGCTCGGCTGGGTGCTGCTCATCGCCTACGGCCTCATCGCCGAGCCGGAGCTGTTCGTCTCCGGCAGCTCCTTCTGGCTGTACGCCGGCGCCCTGCCGGCGGTGGTGGCCTACGTCCTGCTCACCTCCTTCCTGCACGGCGCCAGCCGCTTCCTGGCCCTGAGCATCGTGGCCGTCAGCCAGGGGGTGGCTGGCCTGTCGATGGCCGGCGGCCTCTACCTGACCGACGCCCTGGACGTGTTCGGGGCCCTGGCTGCCTGGGTGGGCTCTTTCGCTCTGGCCGACCTGCTGGCCCTGGCCCTCGTGGGCGTCCGCAACGTGGACCTCGGCCGCCTCCTGCGGCCGCGGTGGGGCATCCTCAGGGAGCAGGTGCGGTACGGGGCCCAGGGACAGATCGCCAACCTGGCGCAGCTGTTCAACTACCGGCTGGACCAGTTCCTGGTGGTCGCCTTCGTCTCGCGCGCCGGCCTGGGCCACTACAGCGTCGCCGTGGGGCTGGGCGAGAGCGTCTGGTGGATCTCCTCCGCCGTGGCGATGGTGCTGCTGCCGGGCCTCACCCAGATGGACCGCCAGCGGGCGGAGGAGATGACGCCCCTGGTCTGCCGCAACACACTTCTGGTCAGCATCGGGGCGGCCGCCGTGCTCATGGCCGCCTCGCCGGTCCTGATACGCGTCCTGTTCGGAAGCCAGTTCGATCCCGCCACGACGCCGCTGCTGTTGCTCATGCCGGGGGTCATCGCCGCCAGCGCCACGCGGGTGCTGGGGAGCTACCTGTTCAGCCAGGGCCGCCTAATCTACAACACATACGCGACGTTCATCGCCCTGGCCGTGACGATATCGCTGGACCTGGTCCTCATCCCCTGGCTGGAGGTGCCGGGCGCGGCCATCGCCTCCTCCGTCGCTTACGGCGCATCGCTGTTGGCCACCCTGTACTGGTACCGCCGGACGTCTCGTCGCGGCATCTGGGAAGCGCTGGTGTTCCGGCCCAGCGACCGCCACTTCTACGCCGACCTGATACAGAGGCTGCGGTCTCGCGGGGTGGAACCGGAGGAGGAGGCGAGCTAAGTAGCCCTGCTCGTCCTGGGCGTCCGCAGCCGCTGTCTGAACACCAGCCAGACGAACTGCGGGATGGCCAGCTGACGGCGCAGGCGCCGGGGCTGCCGCAGCAGCCGGAACAGCCACTCCAGCGCCAGCCGTCGCACCCAGAGGGGCGCGCGAGCCGTGGCGCCCGATATGAAGGAGAAGGAGCCGCCCTCGGCCACGGCGACGCCGATCTTGAGGCGCGACAGGTTGTCGGCGATCCACTGTTCCTGGCGGGGGAAGCCCATGGCCACCAGCAGGGCGTCCGGGCCAGCGGCGTTGATGGCTTCGATGGTCCTGTCGTCCTCCTCGCCCGAGACATCGAAGTAGCCGTGGTGCGTGCCCGCTATGCGCAGCCCGGGGAATCTCGCCCCGATGCGCGCGCGAGCGCCGCTGACCTCCGCCTGGGTGCCGCCCAGGAGGAAGACGCTGGCCGCGGCCTCGTGCAGGCGGGCCAGCATCTCCCAGGTCAGGTCGACCCCGGCCATGATTTCCTTCAGGGGGTTGCGGACCGCCCGGGGATTGAAGACCAGGGCGGCCAGCGAAAGGGGCAGCTGGAGCAGGGCGCGCAGCGGCCCGCCGGGCAGGGCCAGGTAGTGCGCCGCCCACATGATGCCCACGCCGTCGGCCAGGCAGAGGTTCGCGCCGTTGAGGATGTCGCGCAGGCGCGGGTCGCGGGCGGCCCGGGGCATGAATTCGGAGTAGGGCTTGACGACGTAGCCTTTTCGCCCCGTGCGGGCCGCCTCGGCGATGGCCCTCGCCGCTTCGCCTCGGGTGAGATTGTGGAAGCGGACGCCCAGGAGCTCAACAGTCTCTGGGAGAGACGCCGGGTCAGGCGGTGGCGCTGGCACGGCTAAGGGCTTCCTGCAGGGGCCGGTAGGCGACATCAGCGAGGTAGAGGCGCCGGACCAGGGCCCGCCCGTTCTCGCTGAGGGCGCGCCACAGGCCGTCGTCGGCGATGAGACGGCCCATCGCCTCGGCCATCGATTCAGGGTCGCCGGCCACCAGGAGGTGATGGCCGGGGACGGCGTCCAGCCCCTCGGCGCCCTGGGGGCTGGCCACCACGGGCAGGCCGCGGGCCAGGGCGTTGAGCACCTTGAGGCGCGTGCCCCCTCCGGTGGGGCTGGCCTCGACGAACAGCCGGGCGCGGCGGTACAAGGGCTCCGGGTCTTCTGCCGGGCCCAGGAACTCGACACCTTCGGTACGAAGCGCTAGGCGCTGAAGGCGGGCAGGCGCGCCCTTGCCGGCGACGACGAGGCGCGCATCGGGCATGCCCTGGCGGAGGAGGGGGAAGACGGAGCGTAACAGGTACTCCAGGCCATCTATGTTGGGCTGCCAGCTCAGGGTGCCGAAGTACAGGAGCAACGGCTCCGTCTGAGCGAAGGAGAGGGCGGGCCGCTCCAGCAGTGACGGGTCGGGCAGGTTGGGCAGCAG
>JACPQO010000047.1 GCA_016190405.1 Chloroflexota bacterium
AGGACGCCTACGTCGAGTTCGTAGGCTCGCCGCTCTCGCCTCGAGGAGGTGGCTAGCGGGGGCGCGGCCGGGGTGGCCTGCCCGGCCCTCCTCCAGCGCGACCTGCGAGCCGTCCTTCGCTCGCGCTCTCAGCTCTACTCGTCTATCCTCTTCCCCTTGATGCTGCTGGCCATCGTGGGCACCGGCGTCTCCGAGGGGCTCGACCCCTCCCTCATCCGCGACGGCGACTACGCCAGCTTCCTGGTGCCCGGCGTCCTCGTCATGACCGTCCTCTTCTCCTCCACCTTCTCCAGCGCCTCCTTCTACTACGACCGCGACTGGGGCGTCCTGAAGGTGCTGTTCGCCTCGCCGCACTCGCCACAGGTGATCCTGGTGGGGAAGTCGCTGGGGGGCATCGCCATCGGCTGCTTCCAGGCGCTGCTGGTGCTGCTGGCGGCCGCCGTCATCCCGGGCATTGACCTGGAGTGGCAGTACGGGATCGTGTCCGGCGCCCTCCTGTCGGTCGGCGCCGTCTTCCTGCTGGCCGTGTTCCTCAACGGCTTCGCCCAGATGGTGGCCTCCCGCATCCGCACCATGCAGGGGTTCCACCTAGTGATGAACCTGCTGCTGTTCCCCTTGCTGTTCTTCTCCGGGGCCTTCTTCCCGCTGGACGAACTTCCCGTCTGGCTGAAGGTCCTGGCCACGGTCAACCCCCTCTCCTACCCGGTCGATCTCCTGCGGCTGGCGGTCTACGCCGACGGCGCCAGCTACTTCGCGCTGGCCGTGGACCTGGCGGTGATGGGCGCCCTGGCCCCGCTAGCCTTCCTTTGGGGCATCGGCCGCCACCCGGCTTATCAGTGGTAACGATGCCCCACACGCCGGCACCACCCCAGAGCAAAGAGCAAAAAGCAAAAAGCAAAAAGGTGGGCAGGAGTCTTGCTGTTTGCTCTTTGCTCTTTGTTCTCGCCGTTCTCGCTGCCTGCGGCGGCTCTTCCGGGCCTTCCGTGCCGGAGTTCCCGCGCGTCATCCCCCTGGGCAGCGGCGACGTGTCGCCCCAGATCGTCAACCACACCCTGGCCGTGGGCGACAACCGGTTCAGCCTGGGGCTGCTGGACAAGAACAGCGACCCCATCCTGGGAGCGCCGGTCCACCTGCGCTTCTTCGACCTCCACGACGATCAGCCCGTACTCAAATCGGAGGTCGATCCCCGCTTCGTACCCGTGGAGCTCTCCTTCATCGACGAGTCCTCCGGCGGCCAGAAGCGCGTCGTGGGCGAGAACGGAGTCTACGTCGCCCCCGTGAGCTTCGACCGGGCCGGCCGCTGGGGGCTGGAGGCGTCGGTCACCCGGGACGGGAGGCAGTTGGAGCCCGCGCTGTTCCAGTTCGACGTCCAGGAGAAGACCCCCGAACCTGCCATCGGCGACCCGGCGCCCGCGAGCCGCCAGCTCACCACCAAGGACGTGGCCGATGTCGCCGAGATCGACTCCTCTTACCCCCTACGGCCCCAGATGCACGACATCACGGTCGCGGACGCCCTGGCCGCCGGCAAGCCCATCGTCCTGGCCTTCGCCACCCCCGCCTTCTGCGAGAGCCGCACCTGCGGCCCGGTCATGGACACCGTCATGGACCCCCTGTATCAGAAGTACAAGGACCAGGCCGTTTTCATCCACATCGAGCCCTACCAGCTCCAGGAACTCCGCGCGGGCATCGACCGCATCCCGGTGCCGGCCACCGAGGAGTGGGGCCTCCAGACCGAGCCCTGGGTGTTCGTCATCGATAGGCAGGGCATGATCGCCGCCAAGTTCGAGGGCATCACCGGCCTCGACGAGGTCGAGGCCACGCTGGCGAAGGTGCTGGCGCAGGGGTAGCGTGCAGGAACGATCGCAGCTTGCCCCGACGGGCCCATCTGGGAAAGCTGCCCGCATCAGTGCCGATCGATGCCACACCTTTCAAGGTGTCGTGTTGCATGCGCACAGCAACTCCCTTGACACTCCCCATCGATTGTGATACCCGTTACAATTGAGCTTGTAATCGTGGGCGGGCTACGCACCGTGGACGCTCCGGGGCCCCATCGCAGCGGCCCCGGGACATCGCGGCAGCCATGTCCCTACTTTCAGGTTTAGGTGGATAACGCATGGAGTACGTACAAACAGTCCTCGTTCAGATAGAGGCGGCCAAGCTAGACCAGGCCGCGCGGCCCCAGGGGCTCCTGGCCGCCCTGGACGAGCACAGGGCCTACCTTCAGCACGTGCACGGCTTCCTGGACATGCGCATCACCCGCTCCATCAACGCCGAGGGCAACGTCCTCCTGGTGGTCGAGACCCGCTGGCGTGACGACGACAGCCTGGTGGAGTACGAGACCCGCGAGCCCAACGTCGCGAGTATCGTCAACAGCCACCGGGACGCCGTCATCGCCGATAGCCTCCAGGTCCTGGACATGGAGGCCCTGCGGACCGAGGCCTGGCCCGGCCTGCCGGCCGCCCCCGCCGAGGGTTACGAGCGGCTGGCCCTGCCCCTGCTGATACCCCTGGGGGCGCTGGCCTTCGCCCTACTGGTGATATACGGCCTCTCCCGCGTATACCTGGAGGTCCCCAGCGACGTCGCCACACCCTTGGCCGCGGGCATCGCCGTGGCGATCCTGGCTGTCGCCTGGTACCTGGCCACGCATCCACGCGTCCCGGGCTGGCAGATAGGGGCTATCGTCGTCGCGGCGGCCGGCCTGCTGCTGGGCGGCGGGATATACGCCGCCGTTCACGACGGCGGCACGGAAACGGCAGCCGTCGCCGAGCCCACCGCCTCTCCGGAGGCCTCGCCCGGCGCGTCGCCTGGCGCGCCCGCCGCCGGCGGCCCCGCCATCGCCGCGGTCCCGACCCTCAAGTTCGACAAGTCGGAGCTCACGGTTTCCGCCAACACGGACCTCACTATCAGCATCGACAACCAGGACACGACGGTCCTGCACAACTTCGCGGTGTACAACAGCAAGGCCGATGCCGAAGCCAACAAGCCGGCCATCGCCAAGACACAATTCTGCGCCGGGCCCTGTCAGCAGACGTTGGACCTGAACGTCGCGCCGGGGGAGTACTTCTTCCGCTGCGATGTCCACCCGCAGCAGATGACGGGGACGCTGAAGGCGGAGTAGGCGCCGCTTTAGCCTTGCCGGTGGGTCTTCAAGCCCAGCCGGTCTAGCTCCTCCTGCACCTCCGACCAGCGAGGGCCCCGCGCCTCCGCCTCCTCCAGCCCATACCACTTGAAGAAGACCACGGTCATGAACGACCACAGGATCATGGTGCCCAGCAGCTTCATGAGGCCGCCGGCGATCTGCTGGTCGGCGATGGGCGAGATGCCCCATATCCGTGGCGCTTCCCCGTAGAAGGAGTAGACCACGCTGTCCGAGAAGGTGATGAAGGAGGCCATCACCGCCGGCAGCAGCGATTGCAGGAACAGATAGGCCATCTGCGAGGGATAGGAAATCGCCGGTAGCTCGGGCACCGAGCTGATTACGGGCCACCACATCAGCAGCGCCGTGCCCACCAGCACGCTGTGCACGAACAGGTGGAAGAAATGGTGCCGCAGCGATAGGTCCACCGCCGGCGGCAGGTGCGTCAGCAGCAGCGTCGCGTTGAACACAGCGAAGGCCAGCAGCGGATGCGTCAGCACCCGCGCCACTTGTGTTACACGCGGGCCCTGGAGCAGCGCCTGCCACAGCCAGGCCGGCGTGCCGGCCAGGAGCAACGGGGCCGCCACCATGGTGAACAGCAGGTGCTGGAACATGTGGGCGCTCAGGAGGTACCGCTCGCTCAGGTCGTGGATGGGGGTGCCGGCGCCAACGTAGAGCACCAGAACGCCCAGGGAGAACGTGACCACCTGGCTCCGCTTGACCCGCCCGACGTCAGTGACGCGCTGCCGGAGATAAGTCACCGCGTACAGGTACGCCGCCTCCAGCCCGAGAACCAGCAACAGGACATCGGGGTGAAGGTGCCAGTCCAGCCACTCGTATCCGCCGATGTGCAGCAGGGGCAAGGCCTATCGCCTCCCAATGGGCGGCCCGGCGATCACCTCAACGAACCGCCGAGCGTGGCCACGGCCACCACGAAGATCGCCGCCGCCAGCATCAAGCCGCCCACGAAAAACGTCGAGAACAGCCGGCTATCGAACCGCAGGTGCATGAACCAGAGCGCCACCAGGCTGAACTTCAGGGCCGAGAGGACGATGAGGATAGGGACCAGGACGTCTTCCAGCGCGTCGATGTAGTAGACCACCACCTCGACGGCGGTGACGATGGCCAGGGTCAAGCCGATCTTGATGTACTCCAGCGGCCCGGGATGCGCCCGCTCGCGAGCGGCGGCGTCGTGCTCAATCCCTATGCCTGCGACCTCGGCCTCCTCGTGGGCCGCTGGCCCTCTCTTTCGGCGGTACTCGGCTAAGGTCATCGCGCTCTCCCTATCGGCGTCAAGGCTGGATCAGATACACCAGCGTGAAGATGGCGATCCAGACTACATCGACGAAGTGCCAATAAAGACCCGCCAGTTCCAAGTTGATGCTGTTGGCCGGCGTCAGCCGTCCCCTGAGGGCCATCGCGAATAGAGACAGCAGGATCAGCACCCCCACCGATACGTGGGCGCCGTGAAAGCCAGTCAGCACGAAGAAGGTGGTGCCGAACAGGTTCGAGCTCAGCGACAGCCCCTCGCGGTGGAAATCGGTGAACTCGAAGGCCTGTCCGCTCAAGAAGAGGATCCCCAACAGGGCCGTCGAGAACAGCCATATCTGAAGCCCACGCCGGTCGCCCCGCTGGATGGCCGCCAGGGCCAGCACCATG
>JACPQO010000050.1 GCA_016190405.1 Chloroflexota bacterium
CCTGGCAGCCTGAAGGCAGCCGCTACGCCCCCGCCCCCTCAGGGCAGGGCTGAAGCCCTGCAGCTACGGGGCTATTCTGCCGGCAGCGACTCGTCGAGGAGGAAGGCGCGCACCACCGCGGCGAACTTCTCCGGCCTCAGGCGCGGCAGCGAGTGGCCGGTGTCCTCGAAGACGTAGAGGCGGCCGTTCGGCAGCGAATCCACCATGCGCCCGGATATCTCATCGTCCAGGATGGGGCTGTGCTCGCCCCGCAGCACCAGAGTCGGGCACTGGATGCCGGTGAGGGCGTCCCAGAGGAAGTCGATCTCCGGTATGGCAGCCTTGGTGGTGATATCGGCCAGGCGGCGGTCGTAGCGGTTGGCGTAGAGGCCGTCCTCGCCCCGAACGAGGGCGTTCTGGACCAGACGCTCCAGGGACGCCTCATCGAGAGAGGGCCACTGGCGCTGGAAGAACTCCAGGGCCTGCTCGCGGGTGAAGGAGCTGGGGGGGAAGTCGGCCTTGGCCGTCATGTCCGCCTGGAGGCCGCGGGCGCCCACCTTGGCCATCTGGGGCCCCATGTCCACCAGCGCCAGGTGCTGGAGCCGCGGCCAGTTCTCGCGGGCGTAGGCCATGGAGCAGCGGGAGCCGAGGGAGAGGCCGACGAGGTCGAAGCGGTCGAGGCCGATGGCGCCCACGAAGGCGGCCAGGTCGGCGGCCAGGGCCCACACCAGGTAGCCGCCGGGGGCTTGCTCGCTCTCGCCGTGGCCGCGCTGGTCGAAGGCGTAGATATGGAAGTCATCCAGGAGACGATTGGCGCAGTCCTGCCAGTAGTAGGCGTAGTCGCGAAGGCCGTGCATGAGGACGAGGGGGCGCTCGCCGCGACCCTGCCACTCGAAGTAGTGGATGCGCAGGCCGTTAAGCTTGAGCTCGCCCTCAGCGGGCTGGAGGAGATGCCCTTCGACAGGGCTCAGGGCGGGCACGGGAGATCTTTCGTTTCGCTCAGGATGACCCTCTACGCAGGTCACTTGGGGGGCTCGTGCTCGTGGTGGTGGTCCTCCTCGGTGTAGAACTGGAAGAGGACGCCGCCGGAGTCCTTGGGGTGGATGTAGGTCTCGGCCCAGCCGTGGGAGCGCTGGACGCCGTGGAACGGCTCGATCCCGTGGTCCTTGATCGCCCCTGCGGCGCGATCGATGTCTTCCACCTCGAAGGTGACGTGGTGCAGGCCGGGGCCGCACTCCCGGAGGAAGCGGGCGATGAAGGTGTCGTCGTCCAAAGGCTCCAGGAGCTCGAAGTGGGCGGTGCCGCCGGGGACCTCCAGGCCAACGCCCCGATATCCCTGCTCGTCGTTCTGCCAGCGGCTAGCCACCTTCATCCCCATGAGCTCGGTCAGCAGGGGCAGAGCGTCGTCCAGCTTGTGGACGGCCCAGCAGACGTGGTCCAGCCGCTTGATGCCTATCTTGTCCTTCATACTCGACACAACCTCCGTAAAAGGCGCCAGCGTAAGCGGGCGTCACGAGCCATGATAGCGGCTGCTCAGCAGCCACGCCACATACACCTTCTGCTGTTGGTAGAGGTGGCGGCCGGAGTTAGAGTTCGCCTTTGTTGGCCTTGGCTACGAAATCCTCAAGCGTCATTATCCTGACGACGTCGCTGTGGGCGAGATGGCTGCTCAAGCCGCCGCCGACAAAGAAGTCCCGAAGACTCCAGCCGCCGCCCCCAAGCACAAGATACGCCTTATCGAAGTGCCCCTTGCTATTGAGTATCGCGTCAGCGAGGCAGATTACTTCAAAGGGCACCTTCTGCTCAGCTGTTCCGCCGACTTGCTGCCACTTCAATGAGACGAGGTATTGCCCGCCACCGGCATCTTCGGCCACCACGTCCACGATGTGTCTACGGCCTCCCAACCGAGTCCCGATGTTCTTCTGCGTCTCATAACTGTAGCCACCCCGCGTGAGGGCCGGCAGGACCATCTGCTCCAGAACACTGCCGGTGCGCGTGTCGCGGGGGTTCAATCAACCCTTCCAATACCGTTTGCCGTGTACCCGGCTCGAACATCGGCGAGCCGCAGGCCAAACGCAAGCTGGTCGCGCCACCACTTGAGACTGTTCTTCACTTCGCTCAGCTTCTCGGCCTCAGTGGGCTTGCGGAAGACGAAGAGGTGTTCGTGCGCGATCTTATAGAAAGGATACTCTCGGCCGCGCCAGCGCTCCCGCGTGGTCTTGGTCTTCCACTGCAGCTTGATGATGTCCTCGCGGAGGATGAACCCGACATCGAGGAAGATCTGCATGATGCGGTGCGAGATCGGTACGTAGTGAAGGCGCTTGCGAGTGTCACCGATCAAGATTGCGCAGTGCTTTCCGGCCTTCAGCACACGCAAACACTCGGCTGCTGCTTTCCGCATCTCCCCGAGGTAGTCATTTAGGCTGAGACTCGACAGATCGCCAGGCACGCGGTTGCGCGAGTACGTGATGATCCCCGCATACGGGGGGTGCGTGGCGATGAGGTCGATTGTGTCGTCCCCTATCTTGTCTAGACAGCGGCAGTCGCCGACGTACGTAGAAACCTCTCCTTCTGAAGGCCAGTCCGTGGGGCGCGTGTACTCGAAGGCGAGCCTGTCGCGGGCAACCATGACTGCGTCGCGGTTGACATCCACCCCTATCGCGTGGCGCCCCAGCAGGCGGCATTCGACTAGGGTCGTTCCGCTTCCAGCCATCTGGTCGAGGATTACATCGCCCGGCCCCGTATAGCGGAGGATCAGGTTTCGAGGTATATAAGGCGACCAGTTGCCGCGGTAACTCCCCGAGTGCGTTGCCCAGTCCCCCCTGTCGGGAAAGCTCCATACGGTGGTTGATTCGGGGACGTAATCGACCGGCGGATGGTTAACGTGAGTGCGATAGGGTCCCTTGAGCGGGACGCGCGTCTTCTCTATCTGCACTTCTCGGGCGTTGTTCAGGAAAGCGAGATAGTCTTCTTGTGTGACTAACTCCATGGGGCCAAACGGGTCGTGCGCAGAACGGCGGGCCTCAACTGTCAGAACCACGCGGGTGCCTCCCTCAGGGTAGTCAGGCTCGCTACACCGCAAACGTAGCAGACGGAGAGGGTGTTCTACAAGGCTTGTGGTCACCACCGGCGGCCCTTAGCATGGCCGTGGCATGGCTGAGAACGACATCGACGCCTTCGGGGGGCGCAGGGATACGGTGATCATCGTGAACCCGGCGGCCCACAACCTGCCCAAGCGGAAGCGGCTCCAGGAGGCAGGGCGCTGGCTGGAGGAGCGCGGCTGGAGCGTCGAGTGGCGGGAGACGAGCGGGCCGCGGGAGGCGACGGGCCTGGCGGCGCGGGCGGCGGAACGGGGAGCGCTGCTGCTCTTCGTCTGCGGCGGCGACGGCACGCTGAACGAGGCGGCCAACGGCCTGGCCGGCAGCGAGACTGCCCTGGCGATGATCCCGGCGGGTACCGTGAACATCTGGGCCAAGGAGACCCGGCTGCCGCGCCGGCCGCTGGAGGCCGTGCAAGCGGCGATAGAGGGGGAGCGACGACAGGTCGACCTGGGAAAGGCGGGGGAGCGCTACTTCCTGCTGATGGCGGGCTACGGCCTGGACGGGGCGATCGCGCGGCGGCTCTCGAAGGGGATGAAGGGAAGGCTGGGGGCGACCGCCTACGCCATCGCGGCCGTGCGGGAGTCGCTATCGTACCGGGGTTCGCGGCTGACGCTGCGGCTGGACGGGGAGGAGCGTCAGGCCGAGGTGCTGATGCTGGTGGCCGGCAACACCCGCAACTACGCGGGGGTGGTGGAGGTGACGCCGGAGGCGCGGGCCGACGACGGCCTGCTCGACATCTGCGTCTACGAAGGCCGGGGCACGGCGGACATCGTCCTGCACGTGGCGAGGACGCTCCTGCGACGGCACCGCCGCTCGCGGAAGGTCACGTACCGGCAGGTGCGGCGGCTGGAGATGGGCTGGGAACGGCCGCTGCCGGTGCAGCTCGACGGCGACCTGTACGAGGAGTCGCCGGCGGAGGTGACGGTGGCGCCTGCGGCGCTGTGGGTGATGCTGCCGCGGGGTGTCAGCCTTCCGCTGTTCTCGCGCTAGCCGCCTCGCCGACCAGTGGCCGTATCGAGCCGGCTTCCACCGCGAACAGGGCCGCGCGGGCCAGGAAGGACGGCGGGAAGCGGTCCAGGTCGGTGCCGGTGACCAGGATGTGCTCGTAGTCGTCCAGGGAGGCCAGGACGGAGCGGCGGCGGGCGGCGTCCATCTCGGACAGCACATCGTCCAGGAGGAGGACGGGGGAGTCGCCGCGACGGGCCAGGAGCAGGCGGGCCTCGGCCAGGCGCAGGGAGAGGGCGATGGTGCGCTGCTGGGCGCGGGAGGCATAGCCGGCGGCCGGGACGCCGTCGAGGGTGAACAGCAGGTCGTCGCGGTGGGGGCCCATGAGGGTCATGCCGGCGGCGATGTCGCGCGAGAGGCTCCGCTTGAGCGCGGCGGCGTAGGCCTCGGCGGCGGCCTGGCGGCTCGCGGCGGCGAGGTCCGCGCCGTCCCCTTCCAGCCGCGGCCGGTACAGCAGCGCCAGCTCCTCGCCCGGGACCAGGGAGGCGTGGACCTGTCGGGCCAGGCCGTCCAGCTCGCGAACGGCGGCGGCGCGCCGCTGGAGAATGAAGCCGCCATCCTGGCACAGCTCATCGTCCCAGAAGGAGAGCTCATCGGGGCGGGCGGCGCCCTCGCGAATGCGCTTGAGTAGGTGGTTGCGCTGGAGGAGGACGCGCTCGAAGCGCTGGCGGGCGGCGGCGTAGGGCTGTTCGACCTGGGCCAGCGTTATGTCGAGGTACCGCCGCCGCAGGGAGGGCGAGCCGCCGATGAGGCCCAGGTCCTCGGCCGTGAACAGGACGGCCGTCAGCCGGCCGACGGCGTCGGAGAGGCGTTTGGGGACGCCGTTGACCCGCACGACCTTGCCGGCGATGGGGCCATACGGCCCGGGCCGGGCCACCAGCGCGACTTCCACCTTCAAGGGGCCGCCGGCCGTCTCTACGTGGGCCAGGACGCGGGCGGCGGGCATCTCCGCGACCGGGGAGTCGCGGCGGATGAGCTGGGAGTCGGTCTCAGCGCGGAGGGAGCGCATGGTGGCCAGGAGGTAGACGGCCTCCAGGAGGTTGGTCTTGCCCTGGGCGTTGTCGCCGACGAAGACGGCCGGGGCGGCGGGCAGCTCCAGGTCCAGGCGGTGGAAGTTGCGATAGTCGAAGAGCTGGAGGCGCAGGAGCCGCATAAGCGAATTATACGGGGCGCCCGCCGGCAGCGGCGAGACAGGAGACAGGAGACAGGAGACAGGAGACAGGAGACAGGGGACAGGGGACAGGGGCGAGGCGGCCCCTTTCTTTACAGGCGATGCGGAAGCGATATGATGCGGTATGATTTGGAGGGCCGCCGATGGCGGGCCGCTGGAGGGATGGTTGCGGCGTGAAATATTGGGCTGCGTTGCTCTTGGGCCTGCTGGCGCTGGCGGCGCTGGTGGTCGTGGCGATGGGCACCCGCCAGATCGCCTTCCAACAGGCAGACTCCGTTGCCCGGGCCCTAGAGGCTGGCAGCACGCTCGGTTCAGGCCAAGAGCAGAGCGAAGCGGACCTTGCGGGGGCGATCCTGGCTGTCCGAAACGAGCAGTCCAGCCAGCCACCAGGCGAGGACTTCGTTCCCGGCGAGCTGGTGGTCAAGTTCAGGCCGGGCGTCTCGGCGGCACATAGAGCAGGGACTGTCGCAGCCGAAGGAGCGACTCTGGTGCGCCACCTCCTCTTGCCGGGCTATGCCCTCGTTCGCGTGCCGCCAGGGCAGGAGCAGGAGTTCCTCGCCCGCCTGGAGGCGGACCCCAGGGTTGAGCTGGCCGAGCGAAACGGCATCATGCGGGTAGCCTTCGTGCCGAACGATACGTACTACTCCTACCAGTGGCACCTGCCGCAGATTCAGATGGAGCAGGCCTGGGACGCGGCCAACGGCTCCGGAGTGGTGGTGGCCGTGATCGATACAGGCGTGGCGTATGAGAACTATGGTAGCTTCGCGCGGGCTCCTGACCTGGCTGGTACGTCGTTCACGGCCGGCTACGACTTTGTGAACAATGATGCCCACCCCAACGATGACGTTGGCCACGGCACGCACGTGACCGGGACCATCGCTCAAACCACCAACAACAGCCTGGGCGTGGCGGGGGTAGCCTACGCGGCCACGATCATGCCCGTGAAGGTGCTCGACAGTGCGGGCTCCGGCTCGGTCGCCGACGTAGCCGACGGCATCATGTGGGCCACGAATAACGGGGCCGACGTCATCAACCTTAGCCTGGGAGGGCCCCACTCTTCAGTCCAAGAGACAGCGATCAACTACGCGCTGAGCAACGGCGTGGTCGTGGTTGCCGCGGCTGGCAACGCCAACGCTTCCAGTCTGGATTGCCCGGCCTGCTACCCCGGCGTCATCGCCGTGGGGGCGACCGACTACAACCGAAACCGTGCCCCTTACTCGAGTTACGGATGTGGCCGCGGCGGCCACTGTCTGGACCTCGTGGCTCCTGGCGGAAACACCAGCGTCGATCTGAACGGCGACGGGTTCGCTGACGGCGTGCTCCAGCAGACGTTCCAGTTCGCCTGTAGCGGCGGATCGCCGAACTTCACCACATTCGCCTACTGCTTCTGGCAGGGCACGTCTATGGCCTCCCCGCACGTGGCGGGTGCCGCGGCGCTGCTGCTCGACGCCAACTCTAGCCTTACGGTCCAGCAGGTGGGGGACTGCCTGAGAAGCACAGCACTGGACCGGGGAGCACCTGGCTACGACACCGGGTACGGTTATGGGCTCATCCAGGTTAGGAGCGCCCTGAACTCTTGCGGCGTGCCGGCCACGCCCACGCCCACGCCTACGCTTACCCCCACGCCCACGCCTACTGCCACGCCTACGCCCACGCCGACGCCCAGCCCAACGCCAACGCCCACTCCCACTCCAAGCCCCACAGCCACTCCAACTCCCACTCCTACGCCCACGGCAACGCCGACTCAGACCCCGACCATCGCCTGCAATGTCCTTCCGGCCCCCCTGTCCATCCCGGACGACAACGTTGTAGGAATCAGCGACACGATCACCGTCTCAAGTGGGGGAACGGTCACCGACCTCGATATCTGCCTGGACGTGACTCACACATGGGTCGGAGACCTGGTCGTCAGCCTGACGCACCAGGAGACGGGCACGACCGTGACACTCATAGACCGTCCGGGAAGTCCGGCCATCGGCCCGTTTGGGTGTAGTGGCGACGACATTCTCGCCATTCTGGACGATGAGGCCGCCTCTACAGTCGAGAACCAATGCCTCGGGAGTACGCCTACAATCTTCGGGACGTTCAGACCCAACAATCCGCTTTCTGCCTTCGACGGGGCGAGCGTTACCGGGCACTGGACGC
Source organism: Chloroflexota bacterium (assembly GCA_016190405.1). The sequence continues at coordinate 7,402 of JACPQO010000050.1, forward strand.
TGAATGTCTCAGACCGAGCGGGCGCGGACACAGGGACCCTTAATGGTTGGTCGATGACCACTACGCTCAGTACCCCGTCGCCTACGCTTACCCCCACACCCACTCCCACGGCCACTCCAACCCCCACGGCCACTCCAACGCCAACGCCTACTGCCACTCCAACCGCCACGGTGACTCTCACACCCACAGACACAGCCACGCCGACAGAAACCCCGACGCCCACGCCGACCCCAACACCCACGGAAACCCCAGCGCCCACGCCGACGCCCACACCAACGCCCACACCAACGCCCACACCAACGCCAACGGATACGCCAACACCAACGCCCACACCGACGCCGACCGAGACCCCAACCCCGACGCCAACCACCATCGACTCGGACGGCGATGGAATCCCGGATATCTCCGACAACTGTCCAGCGTGGTTCAACCCAACTCAGGCGCTCCCTCCCTGGTTCATCCCACCCGATGACCCCGACTGTGACGGCTGGAGCACCACGGACGAGAACTTCATGGGCACCGACCCCAACCTGGCCTGCGGCGTGAACGCCTGGCCGCCCAACATCAACACAACCGGCGCTAGCGCCAACAAAGTCGATATCTTTGACCTGCAGGCGCTGGCCCCGCCGGTGTTCTTCAGTTCGGCGCCGGGCCCGCCGTACCAGACGCGGCTCGACCTGGCGCCATCCGGGAAGATCGACATCCAAGACGTGCAAGGCATGCGCCCACCGGTCTTCTTCTACACCTGCACACCGTAGGGGACGCCGTGGGAGCCCTCACCCCCAACCCCTCTCCCGTGCGCGGGAGAGGGGTGAGCCGCGGGTCGGGCTGAGGGCGCAGCGAGCCGCGCCCCTACGTCCGTATCGCTCGTAGGGGCGCCCCTTGGGGCGCCCGTGGCGGGGATTGGGTGCAGCGTCACGCCTGAGGCGGATCAGCCTCTGGCCGAAGCCTGCGCTTCGGCGAGGGGGCGCAGCGAGCCGCGCGGCTACTGGGAGGCGGCGCGGGAGGCGAGGGGGCGCTCGGCGGCGGGGTCGTGGGCCGGGAGGGCCACGCAGAAGATGCTGCCCTGGCCGTCGCCGGCGCTCTCCACCCAGATGCGGCCGCTGTGCAGCTCCACCAGGGACTTGGCGATGGCCAGCCCCAGGCCCAGGCCGGAGCGGTCGCCGCGGTAGAAGGGCTCGAAGATGACCTCGCGGTCCTGGGCGGCCACGCCGGGGCCGGAGTCCCGCACGCTGATGATGACCTCGCCGCCTTCGGTGCGGCTGCTGACCACGATGTGGCCGCCGGCGGGGCTGTAGCGCTGGGCGTTGGACAGCAGGTTGATGAGCACCTGTTCGAAGCGCAGGCGGTCTACCAGGACGAGGGTCTCCGGGGCGCCCAGCCGCACGTCCAGGGTCTGGTGTTTGGCGGCGACGAGCGGCTGGATGATGGCTGCAGCGCTGGCGACGACGTCACTCAGGGGCACCGGGTCCAG
>JACPQO010000048.1 GCA_016190405.1 Chloroflexota bacterium
CGGCTTGGTCTTGCTGGCGCAATTGCCGACTGAGGGGTCAGTGCCCGGCGGGTGGTAGATGAGGTCGCCGTTGGGGGCGGTGGGGTGCCCCGGCGTCAGGTAGGGCGCCAGCTCATTGCCCTGGCCGGTGTCGATGTGGGTCACGCACACGGTGTAGGTCTGGTCGACGACCGTCCCCGGCTGCGCGAAGTGGCACTCGTAGCGGACACGGTAGACCACGAACTTCTGCTCGTCGGTGCTCATCAGGAACTCGTCCTGGCCGGGCAGGATCAGCTGGGAGTTGGTCGTGCAGCCGGCGGGCAGCGCCGGGGCCACGGTCAGGGCTATGGAGACCAGGTCGACGTGGCCGGAGAAGTTGCCGATGTGGGCGATGACCCAGGCGTAGCGGCCGTTGCTGTCGGACAGGTTCACGGCTGCCGGACCCAGGACCAGAATCTCCTTGACGTCATCGTCGTGGGTCGGCGTGTCGTCGCAGGCGTCGCCGATGCCGTCGCCGTCGGAGTCCTTCTGGTCGGGGTTGTAGACGTCCGGGCAGTTGTCCGGCGGGCCGCAGAGCTGGTTGGTCGCGGAGGCGTCTGGGTTGGCCACGCCGTCGCCGTCGCCGTCCTTGCACAGGATGCCGCTGTCGCTGCCCGTGGCGCCGTCGGGATCCGTGACGTGAGCGTCCTTCAGGACCTTGGTGACGGTGACGGTGAAGGTGCACACCGGGGTGCCCTGTGGCAGGTCGACAGTGAAGCCGTCAACCTCGACGCGGGTCACGCTGACCGGGTCGGACTCCTGGCCGACGAAGACGTTGACGTTCTGCGGCGGCGCGTTGCCGTTGACCGAGCAGTCGTTGCTGCTGACGTTGACGGTCTTGGTGGCGTTGGCCACGTAGGGACCGTTGTTGTGGATGGTGGTGGTTGACGCCATCGGCACGTTGGGGCCCTGCCCCGTGAAGGTTACCGCGGGCACGTCCACGCTGACGATCTTGACGTCAGCGGTGGTGGTGATGGCCACGGTGGCGCTGGCAGTCGCCGTGTTGTTTTCCGGGTCGGGGTCAACGATGTGGACGTCCGTGCCGGCCAGGTCGTTCGTGAACTCGAAGGTGTGGAAGCTGGGACTGTCGCAGATGGCCCTCCAGAACATCGGCCCTCCGGCGCCCCCGATGCTCGGCGCTGGCGACACGACCATGCTCTGGGCGCCGAGCGGCGGGTAGGGCGGGTAGATCGAGTAGAGCTGGCAGCCCTGCGGCACGCTGGTGGGCGTGTAGGTCAGGGTGGCCGCCGCGACCCCGGCGTACGGGCCGTTGTTGTGGATGAGCTCGTCAACTTCGATGTTGAACGGCTGGCCCAGGGGCACCGCGGCCGGCGCGCTCACCGTCATGCTGAGGATCTTCCAGTCCAGGCTGCCGATGACCTGGACCGTGGCGACGGTGCTGGACTTGGAGTTGTTGTTGGGGTTGGGGTCCTTGATGTGCAGCCCCGTCACCGAGATGGTGTTGGTGGCCGAGATGTCGTGGAAGGAGGCTTGGTTGCAGGTGACGACCCAGGAGCCGCCGATGTTGATGGAGGTGCTGGGCTGCAGGGTGCCGGTGGCCGTCTGGGGGTTGCCGCCGCCGGCGTCGACGCAGCCCTGGGGCAGGTTGAGGGGGGCCCAGGAGTCGGAGTAGCCAGCGGCCACGGGGCCGTTGTTGTGGACCACCGCTGTGGCCGTGACCTGGAAGGGCACGCCGGCCTGGACCGACTGCGGCGCCTGGAGGGTCACGCTGACCTTCTTGAGGTCCGCGAGGTCCCAAGCGGTCACAGTGGGGAAGTTCTTGTGGACGTTATTGACCAGGTTCTCCTCGATGAAGATGTTGGAGGGTAGGGCCAGGGCGTCCACCTGGAGCTCGAAGGTGTGCTGCGACCGCTGGAAGCAGTGGATGCGGTACTGGCGGACGATCTGGACGCTGGCGTTGGCCGCCACGGGCCCGGTGTGGAGCTCGATCTGGGAGTAGAGGGTGTCCAGGCCGGTCGGCGGGCTCTCGTCGGTGGCGAACTCGGAGTAGAGGTCGGCGGGCGCCGTCAGCTTCGGGATCAGGCGCACCTCGCAGCCGCCGATGGCGGAGACGGCGAGGATGGTGACCCGGATGTCGGGGACGGCCACGTTGCCGTTGGTGACGGTGATGGTGACGGTCTTGAGGACGGCCTCGCTGACGTTGACCTCGTAGGACTCTTCTTTAACCACGCCCACGGAGACGTCGGTGTCCGGGCAGCCGTCCTGGTCGTCGACGTTGTCGAAGTCCTCACCGACGAGCGGGCAGCCGTCGCAGGCGTTGCCGATGCCGTCGCCGTCGGAGTCGGCCTGGTCGGCGTTGGGTGTGTTGGGGCAGTTGTCGCAGGCGTTGCCGACGCCGTCGCCGTCGGAGTCGAGCTGGTCAGGGTTGGGTGTGTTGGGGCAGTTGTCGGTGGTGTCGGGGACGCCGTCGTCGTCGCTGTCCAGGAGGACGGTGACGGAGACGTGGTTCTCAGCCTGGTTGTCCAGGGGGTTCTGGTCGGGCACCGGCGGGGTGTAGTTGGCCACGATCTGGAAGGAGTAGGTGCCGGGCGGGCAGTTGATGGTGTACTGGACCTGGACGGTGCCGGCGTTCTGGGGCCCCAGGTTGACGACCGAGGTCTGGATGCCGTTGAAGATGGAGGGGAAGGGGTCCAGAGGGTTGGTCCACCTGGGGTTACAGACGGCCGGGCCGACGAGGGAGAGGGAGAGGTTGCCGCCGCCCTGGAGGATCACGTCCACGGTCTCCGTGTGGGGCCCATCAACGATGGTGATGCTCTCGTTCTTCTGTAGCTCGACGGAGATGTTGGCCGGGCTGCAGGTGAGGGTGTCCGTCCTGGGCACGGAGTCAAAGGTGTCGGCGCGGGTGAAGGTGGCGGTGATGGTCTTGTTGCTGACGGTGTTGCACTGGCGGACGGTCTTCTGGCCGCCGCCGGCATCGGCGACGCTGCCCTGGTAGACAGTGCTGGTGGTGAAGGGAGTGCACTGGGTGACGGGGGTGGGCGGCGCCGGCGGGGCCGAGGGGTCACCGGTGAGGGAGACGGAGGTGTAGCCGCCGGGGCCCAGGTTGTAGAGGAGGATGTTGACGGGGATGCCCAGGGGGCTGGCCACGGCTACGTAGCGGGCCCAGATGGGGGCGAGGGCGGCGGCGTAGCCCTGGACCACAGCGCTGGACTCCAGCCGGGTGGGCCAGGCGAAGGGGTTGGCCAGGGCGGGGCCGCTGGCGTCGTTGGGGCCCTCAGAGGGCATGTTGGCGGGCAGGGTGGTGGGGGGCTCGCCGCCCGCGTAGGGGCCGAAGTTGGGCAGGGCGCCGTCGAACAGGGTGTTGCCGGCGCTGCCCACGGGGACGTTGCAGCCGGCGCCCAGGTTGACGGTGACCAGGAAGGAGAAGTTGCCCATGAAGGTGCCGTTGGTGACGCCGCCCAGGGCGTCCACGCCGGCCACGCCGGAGGCGATGGAGTAGGAGGCGGGGACGTTGGTGCTGGCCAGGGCCAGGGGCTCCTTCTCGGGCGGGCCGGCGGCGTTGATCTGGGTGTCGAACTGCTGCTTGCAGGCCATGCCGCCGGGGAAGGCGACGCCGGTGGTCAGGCAGTCCTTGCTGGGGGCCGCCGGGGCGCCGGTGTTGGCGTTAACCTCGTCCTGGTAGGCCTGGAACTTGGGGTCGAAGGGCTTGGTGACCCACAGGGTCAGGTTGACCTGGACGCTAGTGGCCTTGTTGCCGACCTTCTCGACGTGGGGGTCCTTTTTGTTGACCTGCTTCTGGAAGACGAAGGTGATGGGCTTGGGGTTGTTGGGGTCCGCGAAGGAGTTGTCGGAGCAGTGGATGGGGACCGGTCCGAAGTTGAGGTTGACCAGGTCGCTGACGATCAGGGTGGCCTGATGGCCGCCGATGAAGATGGGGTTGCCCACGAACGGCAGGCCGTTGACGGTGCAGTTGGCGAGAGAGTTGTCAGGGTAGTAGGCGCCCACCCAGACCGCCGTATCGTTGACGTCTATGGGGCCGTAGGGGCCGTTGTTGTGCAGGGTGTTGGTGACGGTGATGGGCTCGTTGTTGCTGACCTGGAGCCTGGGGAAGGTCAGGCCGGCGCAGCCCACGGTCAGGGCTATCGAGGTGGGGCAGTAGGCCGGCAGGGCGTGGTTGACCCCCGAGGCCACGATGCCGTAGTCGGCCTGGCCGATGACCTGCACGGTGTACTGCTGGCAGATCACGTTGCCGCCTCCGACCTGAGGGTTGAAGACGGGCAACTCGGGCTCCACGTCGTTACAGACGTCGAAGGTATGGAAGCTGGGCGCCGAGCAGTGGATGGTGTACTGCACGGGCAGCAGTGGCTGCGGGACGCTGAGCGCGATGCCGGGCACCGGGGTCACAATGACGGCGCTGGGGCCGCCGTTGACGGTGCAGCCGGCGGGGGCGTTGACGGTGGTGGTGACGATGGCGTTGATCAGCGGCTCAGGGCCGTTGTTGTGGATCTGCTTCTGGTGGGTGACGACGACGTCCTGGCTGGTGAGCATCTGGGCCGGGGCGTCGTGGACGTCGGCCAGCAGCTTGAGGTTCACGGACTGCGGGCAGGGCTGGCCCACGGCCACGATACCGTCGTGGATGGCAGCGCCGGCGGCCAGGTTGGCGTCGTCAGCCTTGCGCAGGAGGATGGGCGCGCTGATGGTGACGGTGACCAGGCCGGCGGTCTCGCCCTTGACGGTCAGGTAGGCCAGGGTGCCGGGGCCGGTCTCGTGGCCGGAACCGAAGTCGCTGACGGCCAGGTCGTGGCTGCCGTCGGCGTCGGGCACGCCGTCGCTGAAGTCGATCATGGGGCCGGAGCCGGCGGCGGTGTTATGGAAGGTGCCGGCGCCGCTGGTGTTCTGGGCCGCCTGGAAGCTGATGGTCCCTGTAGAGGGCGCCCCGTTAAACACCAGGCTGACCTGATAGCTGTAGGACGGGTCGGCCGCGTCTACGGCGCTCTGGGTCAGCCAGATGGGCGCCGTGGCGCCGACCGCCACCGATACGCAGCTGTCGTAGGCGCCGATGCTGGTGGCCGTATTGGCGCCGCCGGGATCGAGCATGTCCACCCCGAAGTCCTGGACGGTGCCCACCACGGCCTGGGCGCTGTCCCCGGGGCCCAATAGTCGCGCCCCCAGCAGGGCCAGGGCCGCTACTATCGCTATACCGAAGCTACTGAGAAGCAGGCGTCTCATCGCCGCACCCCCTCTTTCTACACTAGTCCTTACCGATTTTCGTATCCGATAGTCATGGCGTTTCATCGCCGCACCCCCTTAGTGAGCTAGGTCCTTACCGTACCATCTGGTTGCTGTTGCTGGTCATGCTTTTGATTCCGTGTTTAGGTCTCCGCTATGGCGTGCAGGTGGAGAAGAATATGGGTGGCGCCATCTTGTTGACGTCGAAGATGTCGATCCTGCCGTTGGAGCCGGTGCCTGTCCTGTTGAGGTCCTTGCGGGCGCTGTAGTTGGGGCTGCCCGAGATGAACGTGCTGAAGAACACCGGCGGCGCCAGGGCGTTGACGTCGAAGATGTCGATCCTGGTGGCGCTGCCGGTGCCGGTGGTGTTGAGGTTCGGCGGCCAGTCGGTGCCGCACGCCTTCATGGGGTCGGTGCCGATGGCGGGGACTGCGCCGGTGGGCAGCGTCTCTTCGTTGTTGGTGTAGCCGTCGCAGTCGTTGTCGTTGGCGGGTATGGGCCACGGGATGACCGCTCTCAAGCATGACTTGGGTATGGTGGTCGTAGTTAGCCCGGCCAGCTTCGACCCGGGCTGGATGCCCGCGTTGAAAGCGAACAAGAGGGCGCCATCGCTGATGCGGACGCGGTAGATGTTTCCGGTGTCGTATCCGCCAACCCAGAAGGTCTCTCCGTCGTGGTCCAGGGCCATCGCGAACAGGGTTCCGGTCTCGCCCATGCTGGCAGCCGTGTACATCTGAATCCCGGCACCCAGGCGGTAGACCACGGACTCGCAGGCGACCATGACCTCCCAGTTCGACCGAACGCGCAAGGCATAACAGGGGCCTGCCAGGCCCCAAGCAAAGTCAAGAAGCTGGCTGTAGGTGCAGACGTTGAAGCGCTTGACCAGGTTCCCCTCCGACGTATAGAAGAGCGTGCACCCATCCGGGCCCAGGTCGACCCAGTCGATGCCCCGCGCCTCGAGGGCCGGCGTGTAAACAAACGACAAGTTCCCGGAGAGGTCGAACGATCTGAGATCGCCTTCAGGGGGAGGTGGAGGGCTCTGTCCCACCCGGCCCACAAAAACTGGACCATCCACGACGCAAGACTCGGGCAGGCCCACAAAGGGCCCACCCCAGGGATTGGTCAGGATTATGCCGCGGCGGCTGAACTTGGTCATGGTGCCCGCATTGAAGTTGGTCACATATATGTTGCTGTCCGCGTCCAGACACATTCCGGTCTCGTAGAGGCTGCCGCTGAGAGTGTCCAAGCTCTGAAGCAGCGCGCCTGCGGGGCTGAATCGCTTGATCAGACCGTTCCCCACTCCGGCGAGCACTTCCGACGAGGCGGTTCCAGGCAGCGGAGTTGCCGTGGGTGTGGGGGTAAGCGTTGCTGTGGGTGTTGGCGTCGGTGTTCTGGTCGGCGTTGGCGTGGCTGTTGGCGTGGCTGTCGGCGTCGGTTTGGGGGGGCAAGTAGGAGCCACCGTGACGGTCGGGGTGAGGGAAGCCGTGGTTGTAGGGGTAACGCCGTTGCTAGGCGTGGGAGTGGGTGTGGCCGTGGCCGTCGGCGTGGCGGTGGGTGTGGGGCAGATCGTCGTGGGTGTCGGCGTCGGCGTTAGTGTTGGGGTGGGCGTCGCCGTGGGCGTGGGTGTGGGTATCGCCGTCGCTGTAGGCGTTGCCGTGGGAGTCGGCGAGCTGCACTTCCCGGCGCTGCCTGCGGCGTAGATGGCCTGGATTTCGCTGGCGCTGAGGGCGCGATTGTACACCGACACTTCGTCGACGAAACCATGGAAGTACTCATCCCATCCGGGCATGCGGCTGATGTAGACGGGAGCCGCGAAGGTATAGGTGGACGTGTCCGAGATCCCTTGAGAGCCGGCTTGGGCGCCGTCAACGTACCAGTACGCCGCGGAACCGGCGTCTCTGGCGACAGCCACATGGTGCCAGGCGCTATCGTTGAGCAGACCACCCTTGGTTAACAGAATTCCATCTTTCGATGAGCCCATCTCCAGCCGGTTGCTGTTGAGGCCCATCAGCCAGTAGTTGACCAGATTCGGTTGCTGCGAAATGATTCTTCTCCTGCCAGCTCCCGCGTCATCGGTCTTGATCCAGGCCTCCAGGGTGAAAGATGCCATGTCAAAGGACGCGGAGTCGGCGATTTCCACATAATCGTCCACGCCATCAAGGTTGAACGCCTGTCCGACAATGCCGGACGCGAAGCCGGCGCCGCCCATTAGCGTGCCGGGGTTGGCATCCCAGATATCGTTCGCGTTGCCTTCGCCCGGCCACCAACTGACCAGCCCCGAAGGAGTGGGCGCGCATGCCGATGCCAGCGACGGCTGGTCGTGGACAGGGAGGTCGAATGTGCTGGCCGCCAGCAGCAAGACACCAACCGCCACCGCCGGCAGGCCCAGCACGAGGAATCGCCAATAGCGCATGGCCGCCCTCCCTCGGCGTCGAGAGGCAGCCCGCAGGCCCATCATAGCCCGCTTCGGCGAGATGTCAAGCCCTGCGGCGAGGAGATGTCGGCTTTTCCTGCAGGAGGGTGACGAGAGAGCCTGTGGTTCGGAACAGGCGCCCTAGCCCCCGCCCAGGATGCGCAGCTCGGCGCCGTAGGTCGGGTCCGGCCCCACCTCGGCTGCCGTCTGGGCGACGGCATCGGCGGCGGGCAGGCCTTCCATCAGCAGCTTCTCCAGCAGCCGCTCCGTGGCCCTGTCCGTGTGCGCGGCGGAGACCGGCTTGCTCCAGCTCACGAAGGCGCCGGCCCCCTTGTTCAGAAACGCCTCCGCCGTCCGCTGCGAGCGCAGCCCATCGCAGCCCATCATCACGATGGCCGTCTTGTCGAAGCGCCCCTCCATGCTCTCCTCGATGAACCGCGGCCCGATGCCGAACAGGGGCTCGGCCCCCTCGTAGTAGACCGCCTTGCCCAGCCGGTTGAGCTGCTCGTCGGAGTACTTGCCGGGGTTGTAAGCCTCGCCGGTGAACAGGCTGACGTACTCCGTCTCGGTCTTCTGGCCAGACGTGGCGTCCACCTCCGTGGTGATGCCGGCGTGCACGCGGAGGATCACCAGGTCGTAGCGGCGCTGGGGGAGCGTCCGGTACAGGTCCACCGTCACCTGCTGGCCCGGGAAGTAGTCGGTGACGTATCCGGCTCGCGTCAGCGTGTCGCGCGCCGACGATACGAAATCGGGGTTCGGCTGCGTCAGGCTGAGCTGGTCGACGATCGCCGCCGTCTTGGGCCTGGGCCCGCCGCCCGACGACAGGCCGGCGAACAGCAGCGCGCCGCCGGCGGCCCCGGCCACCAGCACGGCGACGAGGATGAGCGGCGCGCGGAACCGTCGCAACCCCGGCGGCGACGCTTCGGGGTCTGCGCCGTGTTTCGTAGGCTTCGGCTTTCCCGGCATGTCAGCGGCTCACCGCCGCCATTATACGCCGCCCTACCGGCCGCGGATGCGCGACCACCGTCTTCGCGCGTACCAGCCGCCCGCCGCCGCGGCCACGGCCGCCGCCGCGAGTGCGCTGGCGATGGCGGCGAGGGGGAAGGAGGCGGCGGTGGCGCCAGCGGCAGGATCCTGTGAGGCGCCAGCCGAATCCACGACTAGGTCTGTGGTGCCCCCGACAGCCGGGTTCTCGAAGATGCCGTCGCCGTCCTCGTCGATGAACTGCCCACGCTTTTCGACGTCGGGAGCGGACGCGTCCACGACACGTATGTAAAGAGGTGCCCAGTCATCAACGGGCACCATATCGGCAGTGCCGGCTGGGCTGAGGGTCCACGCACGCCACTTGATGACATCGAGGTCATTTGCCTGCACTGCGGACAGGGGGATACGGAAGACAATTGTCCCCTCGTCCCGGAAGATATCGAACTCGAAGCCGCCCACGGGCCCGAAGCCGCTCATAATGAGTGTCGCTTGCATGCCGGAGGGAGTCATCGCCAGTCGCGCCAGGTAGTCCTCCCCGTGGACGAGGGTGGGGGCAGGCGTCCCCGTATTTTCGTCCATGTCAACGTTCAGGCTGATGTTGTACTGAAATCCGTTCGGTAGTGGGTCTGGGATCGGCCCGACGTGCACTTTGGCGCTAAGCTGGCCGAAGATATCGCCGACGCCAGGGCTCGCGACAGCGAGCCGGATGTCCCCGAAGGCGTCGCCGACCGTAGCCAAGGCGGGGGTCGGGTAGTTGAACCAGTCGCCACTGCCGTCCACCAGGGTACCCTCGAACTTCTCCGCCAGCGCCGCCTTTCGAGCGTTCTCAATCTCTCTTGGGTTCAGAGTTATCCCGCAGGGGTTAGTTCCATGCATCAGTTTGTGGCGCTTGTTGTCCGCGGTGTAGTGGCCACTACCGTCGACCCCGTCGCCCTTCGGTTCCGCCCCGAGGCCGTGACCGAGTTCGTGTGCCAGCACTTCGCCGGGTGGGTCCTCTCCCTTCCAGCCGTTTGTGGGGTCGTTGTCGTCGTTGGCGGTATTCGGGTCGTCTATCCAGGCCCTTTGCCGGATGAAGGTACCGCCGGTCTGTCCGTTCGCCGTTTGGCCGAAAGTCGTCGTGAGGCCGAGGTCTGTGGAGTCAGCGAAGGTGTCCGTGAGGAACACGTGGTAGTAGGTGGGATGGTCCTTGTTCGCCTTCTTCTTGGCCTCGGACCTCTTAGCCTTGTTTGGGTTCTTTGGAACGTCGAACGTCAGGCGCGCCTTCACGAAGGTGATATGGGCGGGCGCCCATATTTCGTCTACCTCCTCGAGCAGGCTGTCGATGTAAGCCTCCATGGCGTCCTTGGCGGGGACACAGCAGGGGAGCTCCCCGTTCGCCTGCTTGGCCGCAAGGTCCGCTTCCGGCAGGACATGGAACCAAAGCTCGATTTGCTTGTCATGCAGGATGCAGCCTCCGGCAGTGCCCGGGTCGGCCGCATCAACGAGCCCGTCCAGGTCGTTGTCCAGCCCGTCGCTACACGTCGCCGGAAAGACGTAGTGTTCCGGCGTGCTCGCGGAGTTCAGCGGATCGGAGCCCAGGTTGTACTCCATCGCGTCGTGGAAGCCATCGCCGTCGGTGTCGGGAAACAGAAGGGGGGCCGGCAGCGTCGCCGTCGGCGTGGGGGTGGTCGCCTGGGTATGCTCGGCACTCGACAGCACCACACACGCGACAAGTACGCCCGCAAACAGCATGGCCGGTAGAATGGTCTTTCTCATCTTCGTACCCCCTTCTGAAAACACATCAGGGCCAGCCGTCCGGTTGGACAACCAGCCCTGGTGCTACAGCCGTAGGTCAGTCAGCGCGGGGAACATCGCGCCGCACCCCCTCCTTTACGCCGCCAATTATAGTCAGCTTTCAGGCGTTGTCAAGAGGGTAGCAACGGAACTTTCCCCCAATTCCTCCGCGAGCCCCATTCATGCCCCAGCATTCATGCTGGGGTGGTGCACATTACTACACCCCGTACTCGTCCACCAGGGCGATGGCGTAGGGCGCCACCTCGCGGCAGGCGTCGCACTTGATGCACTTCGCCTGGTCTATCCGGTAAGAGCCGTCATCCTTGACCACCGCCTGCGTGGGGCAGATCGCCTCCGCCTCCGGCAGCTTGTCGGAGTAGTGCACCACCTCGTAGCGGACCAGGCCGCGACAGGCCCTGGCCGGGCAGCGCTTCCGCTCCAGGTGCTCCATCAGCTCGTCCTGGAAGAAGCGGAGCATAGACGTGATGGCCGTGGGCGCCGCCTGAGCGTGGAAGCAGTTGGAGTAGGCCATGGTATCGCCCAGGAGGCGGATCAGCTCCAGGTCCGACGGGCGGCCCCGGCCCGACGAGATGCGGCGCAGGATCTCCAGCAGCCGGCGGGTTCCGGCGAAGCAGGTCGTGCAGCGGCCGCAGGACTCGTCCTCGGCGAACCACTCGAAGTAGACGCACAGGTCGACGACGCAGTTCGTGTCGTCCAGAAGGACGAGGCCGCCGGAGCCCAGCCCCATGCCGCGCTCCCGGAAGGGGTCCGGCTCCAGGGGGATGCCGACGTCGCCGGCGGGGACGATGCCGGAGAGCGGACCGCCCGGCTGGACGGCCTTCAGAGTGCGGCCCTCCGGCGGGCCGCCGCCGGCGCCGAGGACGACAGCGCTCATGGGCGTACCCAGGGGGACCTCCAGTATGCCCACCCGCTGCACCTGGCCCGACAGCGAGAACATCTTCGTCCCCTTGTGCCGCTCGGAGCCCACGCTGGCGTACCAGGCGGCGCCGTGGCGCAGGATCAGGGGCACGTTGGCGTAGGACTCCACGTTGTTGACGTTGGATGGCTGGTCGAACACGCCGGCCTCGGCCGGGAAGGGGGGGCGGATCTTGGGCATGCCGCGGGAGTCCTCAAGCGAGGCGATGAGGCCCGTCTCCTCGCCGCAAACGTAGCTGCCGGCACCGCGGACGACCTCCACATCGAACGAGAAGCCCGAGCCGAGGATGTTGTCGCCCAGCAGCCCCTTCTCCCGCGCCTGCTCCACGGCCTTCCCCATCCGCTCCACCGGCAGCGGGTACTCGTCGCGGATGTAGACGTAACCGCGGGAGGCGCCTGTGGCGTAGCCGCCGATGGCTATCCCCTCGATGATGAGGTGGGGGTCGCTCTCCATCAGGTCTCGGTTGACGAAGGAGCCGGGGTCGCCCTCGTCGGCGTGGCAGAGCATGTACTTGGGCGCGCGTTTCTGGCCGCGGAGGAAGTCCCACTTGCGGCCGGTGGGGAAGGCGGCGCCGCCGCGGCCCCACAGGCCGGAGTCCGTCACCTCCTTGATCACCGCCTCGTCGGTCTGGCCGAGGGCCTTGGCCAGACCCTCGTAGCCGCCGCGGGCGATGCAGTGGTCGATCTGCTCCGGGTCGATGACCCCGCAGTTGGCCATCAGCCGCCGCACCTGCGGAGCGAAGAACTCCAGCGATCGCAGAGGCGGTACGCCGTCGAAAGCTTCGTCGGCGATGACCGCCAGCGCGCACTCTCGGGCGATGCCGTCGGCGGCGATGGCCTGCTCGATGAGCTGGGGCGCCTTGTCGGCGGTCAGATGCTGGTACAGCACCGGCGGCCGGCCCGGCCGCTGCACTTCGACGATGGGCTCGGCGTGGCAGAGTCCCCAGCAGCCGGTGACCATGACGTCGGCCTCGATGCCCCGCGCGGCCAGCCCCTGCCGCAACGCGTCCAGCGTCTCCTCGGCGCCGACCGCCCGCGAGCAGGTGGCGACGCCGACCTTGACCAGCGGCCGTCGCGGCTCCGCCACCGGCCGCCAGACCTCCTCGGCAGCGCGTCTCAGCTCTTCGTACGTTGGCATGGCGCCATGAACGTAGCGGCGGCCTTTAGGCCGCCAACTGGAGGGCTGAAGCCCTCCGCTACTCCGTCTTTCCCTCCTTCAGCTCCCGCGCCAGGGTGATGGCCTGGCTCACGGTCAGCGGCCCGATGTACTTGCCGTCCAGCCGCAGCTGGGGCGCCAACTGGCAGGTGCCGTCGCACTGCACCAGCCGCAGCCCCAACGCCCCGTCCGCTGTCGTGGCGTTCATCTGACACTCGAGCACCGCCTCCAGCGCCCGCCGGATGTTCGCCGACCCCTTGAGCAGGCAGGCCGGCCCGCTGCACCACTCGACGGTTGTCTTGGCCGGCGGCGCCGTGCGCACCTCCGAGTAGAAATCGATGTCACCGTAGATCATCGCCGGCGTGGTGCGGAACTTCCCGGCCAGCAGGGGGACCGCCTCCGGGGGCACGTAGCCGTACTCGTGCTGGATGCGATGGAACGCCGTCAGCAGCTCGGCGCGGTCCGGCTGCAGGTCAGCGATGAGCTCGCTAATGCGGGCGATCATCTCCCCGCTGCCGGCCACCGGCTCCACCGGCGTCAGGCGAGAGCTATGCGCGGGCCCTGCGGTTATGCGAGGCATCTACGTCTGTCGCGATTGTGTCGGCTGTCACATATGGTATAGGGCACCTTCCACTACGGGCAAGCCTGGCAAATGTAAGTCGGGGTCTTCAGACCCGACACGGCCGCCCACGGTCGAGGCTGAGGTCCCGACCCACGTAATGCTCACGTGCTGCCGCCGCTCCGAGCGCCACCCCCGGCCCCGCCAGGGGGTGGGGTGGGGTCTTGTTCCTTGTTCCCTGTTCCTTGTTCCCGGCTCCTGCCCTAGCGCAGGGCGAAGTCCGTGAGAGGGAAACGCCGCACCTCCCCCGCCGCCGCGTCGGCTACGTATACGAAGCCTGAGGCCGGGTCGAAAGCCACGCTGCCGGGGAACGATAGGGGGTCGCCCAGGATCGCGCTCAGCGAATCGGTCACCGTTCCCTCCTGGTTGATGAGCAGGATGCGACCGTGGGGGCCGTCGCTGGCCAGCAGCCGCCCGTCGGGCAGGGCCGCCAGGTAAGGCTTGTTGCGGGGGTCCAGGTCCGCCCACTGCTCGATGGGGTACGCCGCCACGAAGCCGAACGCCGCATCGAACTTCTGGATGCGGGCGTTGCCGGCGTCGGCCACGAAGATCGACCCGTCGGCGCCGATGGCGATCCCCACCGGCTCCTGGAAGCGGCCCGGCTGCCGCCCCCGCCCGCCGAAGGCCCCCAGCGGCGCGCCGTCGGCCGCGAACTGGCGCACGCGATGCGTCCCCGTGTCGACTACCCACACGTTGCCCTGGGCGTCCACCGCGATGGCGCGCGGCCCCCACATCTGGTCCGGGCCGGGGTTGATCAGGTCGTTGGTGGGCCGCCCCCAGGCGACCTGGAACGACAGGTCGGCCCCGAACTTCTGGATGCGGTGGTTCCACGTGTCGGCCACGTACAGGTTGCCCTGGGCGTCCACGGCCACGTCGGCCGGCTGGTTGAACTGCCCCGGCTCGGCGCCGGCGCCGCCCACGGCCCCCAGGAAGCGCCCCCCTGCGTCGAACTTCTGGACGCGCCCGTTGCCGGAGTCCGCCACGTAGACGTTCCCCTGCGCGTCCAGGGCGATCCCCACCGGCGAGCGCAATTGCCCGGCTTCCGACCCCGGCTGCCCGATGGTGCGCCGGCCCTCCAGGTCGGCGGCGGCGCCCTCTCGCCTGGCCGGGGCCAGAGGCGATTCGCTGTACTCCAGCGGGAAGTAGGCCACGGCCTCCACCCCCTGCGGCGTGACGGCGCGGTCCAGCCAGTAGCGCCACCAGCGGCGCCAGGTAGCGCCGCGGCCCAGGTCGCCGCCGAAGTCCCAGATCGCCACCGCCAGGTTATCCTTCCGCCCGATGCCCCGGTACTCCTCGGGGAACCACCGCCGGAGGTAGAACCGGGACGGCGGCTGGTAATCTTCCGCGAACGGCTTCATGTACGGCTGGTTCGGGGCGGCCACGATAACCACGGCCCCGGGCTCAGGCTGGAACCCCGGTCCGACCGTGGGGTAGCTGGCCCGGCGGTAGTCGCGCAGGTACCAGCCCCAGGGCCAGGTGAACGTCCTGTCCACCTGGACCGGCAGGTCGCGGCCCAGCCCAGAGTCGACCGCGATGCGGTCGATGCGCTCCACGAGGTCGGGCACCTGCGGCGACGTCTGCGTGTATATGAGCAGCTCGCGGGCCACGTCGCCGTGGTCGTAGCTGGCCAGGACGGCCACCCGCACGCTGAACAGGGCCAGCGCGCCCAGCACAACCGCCGCGGCCACGGTGGCGAATCGTTCTCTCCCCAGCGGAACGAGCGTGGCCACGATGCCCGTCGCCCCCAAGCCGATGCCGGCCAGGCGCAGCACGCCGGCGGCGCCGTCGTGCGGGGCGAAAACGGCCAGCCCCGCCGCCAGCGCGGCGCAGCCGGCGGCCACGGCTGGGGCAGCGTAGCGGAAGGCTTCAGCCTTCCAAGGGCGGCGTGGGGCTCTCCGTGTCTCCCGTCCCCTGTCTCCTGTCCCGACCCGAAGCAGCTTGCCTAGGCTGTATGCGGCCAGGACCACCACCGGCAGGGTGACGTGCACGCTCAGCCAGGGCATCTTCTCGCCCACCCAGGAGTAGGCCACGATGCTCCCAGCCGTCCAGAACACCAGGAAGCGCTCGAACATCGTCCCGCGCACGGCGAAGAACAGCGCTACGGCCGCGATGGCCACCAGCGGCGCCGCCGCTCTGGCCGTCCCCATTCCGGCGATGGTGTCTCCGATGAACGGGACATCCACTAGGGCCTCGCCCAGATAGCGGGCGTCTCCCAGGGTGCGTGCGAAGCTATCGGCGCCGAAGAAGGCCAGCAGCGCCAGGACCGCCAGCGCGGTGAGCAGCCACGAGCGCAACCCGCCGCGCAGGCTGTAGTACAGCAGCGCTGGCCCGGTGAAGGCCAGCGCCACGAACTCGTAGGCCGGCAGCAGCATCAGGTAGTAGAAATCGGGCTGGTCGCCCCGGCGCACCCCGTGCTGGCCCATCCAGTAGTACAGCGAGTCCCATATCCCCGTGCCGAAGCCGTCCAGGTTGGTGAAGAACGAGGTGAACAGCAGCGTGTAAGGCACGTAGAAGCAGGCGGCGGCTAGCGCCCATACCCGCCAGTTCCAGGCCAGACCGACGGCGGCGCTCCCGGCCAGCAGCAACGACACCGTGGGGATGCCCCAGCGCTGCTCCTGGGCCAGGGCGTCCATATCGACGCCGAATGCCTCCAGAGGCGCCTTGACCGCCGCCGCGAACTGGGGCGCGGCCAGCGTGCCCAGCAGCACCAGGAAGTCGGCCGCCGGCGTTCGCTCCCGCAGCCCCAGGGTCCGGCGCAGGCCGCCGATGAGCGGCCACAGGGCCACGATGGCCCAGGCGAAGGGGATGTAGGCCAGGGCGTAGAAGCCGTAGGCCGCCGGCGGCTCGCCCATACGCCTCTGGCTCTGGCGGGCCAGGTCGCTGGCCACCCACAGGTCCAGGAACAGGAGCAGCAGGGCCACGGTGATGAACGTGTTCTCTTTGGTGGCGAAGCTCAGGGCCAGCAGGCCGGCGCCGATGTACAGGTAGCGGTCCTTTCGCTCCTCCACCCAGCGCCACAGGCAGACGACCAGCCCCAGGGTGAACACGGCGATGTAGATGTCGTTGCGGGCGAAGCGGCTGAAGTACAGCAGGGTGGGCGAGAAGGCGATGAGGGCGGCCGCGACGAAGGCCCCCAGCCGGCCGAGGTGGCTGCGGAACAGCAGCGGCAGCAGGACGAGCGCCGTCCCGAACAGCGCCGGCAGCACCCGCAGCGTGTAGTCGCTGGCGCCGCCGCTGACGAAGAAAGCGAGGGCCGTGCCGAAGATCTGGAAAGGCCCGTGCAGCAGCGGCGTGTGCTCGTAGCCGTTGCCCAGGAAGAGCTGGTAGGAGTAGTAACCGTGCAGGCTTTCGTCGTGGTGCAGCGCCCGCGAGCCCAGGTCCCACAGCCGCAGCCCCAGCCCCACCAGCAACAGCGAGGCGTAGCCCGCCGCCTCCCACGTCAGCCGCAGCCGGAGCGTCAGGACGCGGCCCAGCAGCGTCTCACCGGCGGCGGCGCGGCGAGGCAAAGGCAGGGGTTCGGCCAGCTCGCTCATGGCTTCGGGACGTAGAACCGCACGTCGATGCTGTCCACGCTGCCGTACGGATCACGGAAGACCTTCCATCGCCACATCGAAAGCGGGTGCAGCAGCGCCTGCGGGTACCAGCCCTCGGCCAGCCGCCAGGGGTCGCCCAGGGGCTCGAAGCCGGCCGGCGTCTGGTCGGCGCGGGCTATCACGGCCGAGGCGGACGCCGTCGGGTCGCCCAACACCACCGGCGAGTCGCGCAGGGGCCAGAGCAGCGCCTCGCCCACCTGGCGGTCGAGCACCACCGTGCCGCCCCGCTCTTGGGCCAGCTGGCTTACCGTGTCGGCGAACCGCTCGGCGCGACCCGTGATGCGCAGGTCGGTCGCGAACTCCGCGCCATCACCGCGGGCGACTGCCAGCGACGAGTGGGCCAGGAAAGGCAAGGCCAGCAGCACGACGATGGCGACCGGAAGCGCAGTGGCCCGGCGCCTCAACAGCAGATAGCTCCCCCCGATGAGCACGGCGGCCCCTACCAGCGCCACCACCAGGAGCGCCCGATCACCGTCGTTGATGCCCGTCCTGGACCCCTCAGTGAGGAGGAGCGCCGCATAGGCGATGAGGCCCAGGCAGGCCGCCACTAGCGGCCACCAGCGGCGCAGCACCGACCAGTCGATGCCGGCGGCGACCTCTTCCGCCAGGGCGCCGGCCAGTAGGGCCAGGGGCAGCAGCAGGATCAAGAGCTGCCCAGCCTCGCGCCGGGTCACCAGCGCCAGCGTCAGCGCCGCCACGGCCGTCCAGAGGAGCGAGAAGCGCTGGACAGGGCTGAGGGCGCCCGCGCCGCCGCGCAGCAGCCGCCAGGCGAAGAGGGCGAACGCTGTCCCGCCAGCCAGCAGAACCGGCCACTCGTAGGCCGTTAGCAGGGCCATGTGGTACTCGGGCGGGCGGGAGTCGCGCGGCAGGTCGAACATGTCGGTCCACAGGCGCAGGCCGGGCAACCCGCTGCGGTCCAGGGACGTCCCGAAGTGGGTGAGGCCCAGCTCCAGGGCCGCCGCCAGCACCAGCAGCGCGCTCAGCCACTGGACGGGGCTCCGCCGGAACGCCCTCCAGGCTAGGGCGATATCTTCGTTGCCCAGCACCGAGCCCTCTAGGGCCACGAAGGCCAGAATCGCGATGGCGCCGGTCACCGCCACGGCGTCCGTCAGGGGCGCCAGGCCCAGCGCCGCCACCAGCGCGAACGCCGGCCAGGGCCGCGGCTGCCGCAGGTAGGCGAACAGGGCGACGGCCATCACCCCTGCCACCAGGCCGCCGCCGCTGAAGGCCAGGGCCGAGCGCGAGAACAGGACGAACAGCGGCGAGAAGGCGACCAGCACGGCGGCCACCAGGGCGCCGCCGCGGCCCAGCCACAGCCGCGCGAGCCAGAGGACGCCCACCAGAGCGGCCCCGGCGACGGCGGGCACCAGGCGGGCCACGAGCTCGCTCTCCCCGAAGACGCGGAACAGGTACGACGTGAGCGCCGCCGCCAGGTCCCCGCTCCAGCCGTCGGGGACGGCGCCGCCGGCCACGCGCGCGGCGTCCAGGGCGCGGCCCGCCTCGCCGAGCCCAAAGGAGCTGGCCGTCAGGGCGGCCAATCGCAGCGCGGCGGCGAGGGCCAGCAGGGCCGCCCAGGCCAGTGATTCGACGCTGACAGCGAGGCCCCCCTCACGGGACTCCGCGAGTACGTCCTCGGTCGCCGGCGCCAATGCCGCCGCTGGGTCCGTCATGCCTGCCAGTCTAGCGAAGGCATTGGGCTGGGGATAGGACGGCGAGGCGAGCCGGGGCACTCTCGTAGAGGCGGTTCGCGAACCGCCCCTACACTCGGTTGCTTGACGGTCGTCGCTTGGCCGGATTATCATTAACGGTACCGGCCAGTCGCCAGGGCAGGCGGGCCGACCGAAGGGAGATCGGGGTGCCCGGTCCGCGGCGGAA
>JACPQO010000049.1 GCA_016190405.1 Chloroflexota bacterium
AACCCGAGCTGTACGACGTCCTGGTGCTGCCGAACCTCTACGGCGACATCCTGTCCGACCTCTGCGCCGGCCTGGTGGGCGGGCTGGGGGTGGCGCCGGGGGCCAACCTGGGCGACGAGATCGCCCTGTTCGAGCCGGTGCACGGCAGCGCTCCCAAATACACGGGCCTGAACAAGGTGAACCCGATGGCGATGATGTTCTCCGGCGTCATGATGCTGCGGCACATCGGCGAGGAGAGCGCCGCCCAGAGGCTGGAAGGCGCCCTGGCCGCCGTCATCGCCGAGGGGAAGAGCGTCACCTACGACATGAAGCCGACACCGGACGATCCCACGGCCGTCGGCACCTCCCAGGTGGCCGACGCCGTCATCGAGAAGCTACGCATGGACTGAGTGGATGCTGGACACTTCAAATTGGAGGTTAGTGTTGTAGGTCGGGGCCCCATCCCCGACGAAAGGAGGTCGCGCCCCATGCGACGAAAGGTGACGGTGGTAGGCGCCGGCATGACCGGCGGCACCATGGCCCAACGGCTGGCCGAGACCGGCTACATCGACGTGGTGCTGCACGATATCATAGAGGGCCTGCCCCAGGGGAAGGCGCTGGACCTGGCCGAGTCGGCGCCACACATTGGCTTCAACGGCCGCATCCAGGGCACCAACGATTGGGCGGACACCGCCGGCTCGGAGGTGGTGGTCATCACCTCCGGCGTCCCCCGCAAGCCCGGAATGACCCGGGAGGAGCTGCTGAACATCAACGCCGGCATCGTACGGTCGGTGGCCGGCAACGCCGTCAAGCACTCGCCCGACGCCGTGGTCATCGTGTTCGCCAACCCTATGGACGCCATGTGCCACGTGACCATGGACGCCACCAGGCTGCCCAAGGAGCGCGTCGTCGGCCAGGGCGGGATGCTGGACACCGCCCGCTACCGGACGTTCATCGCCTGGGAGACCGACTCCTCGGTACAGGACGTGCACGCCATGGTGCTGGGCGGCCACACGGAGGCCACGATGGTGCCCATCGTCAGCACGGCCCACGTGGGCGGCGTGCCCCTGGCCTCGCTGCTGCCCAAGGAGCGGGTCGAGGCGGTGGTGCAGCGGGCCCGCAACGGCGGCGCCGAGATCGTCTCGCTCCTTAAGACCGGTTCCGCCTTCTACGCCCCGGCGGCGGCCACGGTGTCGATGGTGGAATCGATCCTGCTGGACAAGAAGCGCGTCCTGCCCTGCTCCACCTACGCCGACGGCCAGTACGGGATCAAGGAGGCTTTCGTGGGGCTGCCGCTGAAGCTGGGCGCCGGCGGCATCCAGCGGGTCTACGAGCCGCCCCTGTGGGACGACGAGATCGAGGGCATCCGCAAGGCCGCCACAGCTACCAAGGAGCTCATTGGACTGATCGAGACGAAGGCGTGAGGGCCAGGAGGTAGGAAGTAGGAAGTAGGAAGTAGGAGCCCGTGCTGTTCGTCCCGAGCCGGCCGAAGAACGACCACTCGGGCGCGAATCCTGAGCCCGCCTGCCGGCGGGCAGGCGGGTCGAAGGACGAGCGGAGAAGCCTCGATTCGTAGTGCTAAGATAGGAATCGCCATGCGTGAGATACATACGGACCAGATAAGGGACACTGTTCGCCAGCTCTGTCAGGACGCGGCCTGCCTCCTGCCTGAAGACGTCGTCGTGGCCCTGAAGGGGGCGCGGCAGCGGGAGGAGTCGCCCCTGGCCCAGAAGGTGCTGGACCAGATCCTGCTCAACGCCGACCTGGCCCGCGAGGAGATGCTGCCCCTATGCCAGGACACCGGCACTACGGTGCTGTTCCTGGAGGTGGGCCAGGACGTGCACATCGCCGGCGGGGCGCTGATGGACGCCCTGCGCGAGGGCGTGGGCGCCGGCTATACGGAGGGCTACCTGCGGGCCTCCATGGTCGAGAAGCCGTTCTCGGACCGGGTCAACACCAAGAACAACACGCCGCCCGTCGTGCACACGGAGATCGTTCCCGGCGACAAGCTGCGCATCACGGTGATGCCCAAGGGCGGCGGCTGCGAGAACATGACCCGCTTCACCATCATGCTGCCCTCGGCGGGCAAGCCGGGGATCACCGACTTCGTGCTGAAGACGGTGGAGGACTCCGGGGGCAATCCCTGCCCGCCGGTGATCGTCGGGGTGGGAGTGGGCGGGACGGCGGAGCACGCCATGCACCTGGCCAAGCGGGCGCTGACCCGCAAGGTGGGCGAACCGAACGCCGACTCCGAGACGGCGGCCTTCGAGGCCGAGCTGCTGGAGAAGGTGAACGCCCTGGGGGTGGGCCCGCAGGCGGTGGGCGGCCGCAGCACCGCCCTGGCCGTGCACATGGAGACGTACCCGACCCACATCACCTCCCTGCCGGTGGCCGTCAACCTCCAATGCCACTCGGCGCGGCTCAAGGAGGCGGTGCTATAATAGGCCAGCCCTGGCGCATACCGGATGAATCTACCCGGCGCGCCCTGGCCAGGAGCATTGTAATGGCTGCGAATTGCTCGAATTGCGGGGCTGAACTTTCCTTTCTGCAAAAGGTCAGAGGATTGCAACTCTGTGCTTCATGTGCCGCCTCGGGCAAGACTGCCCGGAAGGAAGCTCAGCAGCGCTATCACCTACTAGTCGAGGAGACGGTTGCAAACCCGGACAGGCTTGCAGCGCTACGAGAACAACTACCTACGGTGAGAGCGGAAACCGGGCTGTCAGATCGAGAGGTCCGGCAGCTTCATGAAAACGCCTTCGTGACGTACCTCGAGAAAGCTCTGGAAGACGACCATCTTACCGAGGAAGAAGAGTCCCTGATGGGCCAGCTTTCCGATGTGCTCGGAATAACCCAACACGATTTTGAAACCGACTTCAGGGGCTACCTCTTTCGCTTGGTCATAGCCCGCGTCAACAACGGGCGGCTACCCGTTCTGCCATCACCAAGGATCATCCTAAAGAAGGCGGAGGTCGCCCATGCGGAAATGGCTGCTGATCTTCTCAAAGAGGTCGTACACAGGGAGTACCGGGGCGGGTACAGCGGCGTCAGCTTCAGGGTAGTCAAGGGTGTCCGGTTTCACACTGGAGGGTTCCGGGGCAAGTCGGTGGTCGTAGGTACAAGCCTGCAGACGGAGGACTCAGGGGTTCTGACAGTCACCTCGCAGCGCGCCGTCTTCGCAGGCCAGCGGGCAAGCATCGAGATGCCCTACTCAAAGCTGCTGACGCTGAACGTGTTCAACGATGGCATTCAGTTTCACCTGTCCAACCGGAAAAAGGCGCCCCTGTTCAAGCTGGAAAACGGGCAAGTTATCGCAGCTATGGTGAACGCAGCCGTGCAGGACTATGCGTCCTAGCATTTCTGTGTGCCCCAGGAGAAACAGTTGAGCAGAACGAGACTCGTTCCCGCCACAGAGCCGGACGCCGAGCCGGCCTGTCGGCTGACGCCCGACGAGGGTCGTCGCCGCCAGGCGGACACGGACCGGCTGTTCGCGCAGCTCGCCGGGCAGCACCAGACCGCAACCGGCAACGAGTTCCGGTTCGTTGGGGACCCACAGGCGCTGTGGCGGGACGTGTCGCTGTTCGTGGACGAGGAGTCCCGCTGCTGCCCCTTCTTCACCTTCGAGCAGGTCGAGCAGGAGGACGGGGTGCTGATGCGCGTATCGGCCAAAGCAATCGAGGAGAGATAACATGGCCCTTCGACCAGGCTCAGGAC
>JACPQO010000051.1 GCA_016190405.1 Chloroflexota bacterium
CGAGCCCGACGGGCTGGCCATGTCCAGCCGCAACGTCTACCTCTCGCCCGAAGAGCGACACTCCGCCCTCGTCCTGCCCCGCGCTCTGGACCTGGCCCGCAAGATGGTCCTGGAGTGGGGCCTCCGCGACGCCGACCTGGTCCGCGAGAGCCTGGAGGACTACATTCGCCAGAAGCCCCGGGTCCAGGTCGACTACATCAGCATCGCCGACGAGGACACCCTGGAGGAGATCCATCACGCCATCGATCGGCCCGCCCTGGTCCTCCTGGCCGCCCGCGTCGGCGCCACCCGCCTCATCGACAACACCCTGCTGGTCCCCCAAGGCGTGGATGTCCCCGAGGGGCTCCAGCGCATCATCGAGGACATGAAAACCGGCATGCGGGAGCACGGCGGAGCGGGCGTCTGACCAGCTTTTGGCGGCGTAGGGGCGCGACCCTAGCGGTGGCTGCGGGATGTCGTGCCGCAGCCCTGGAGTCATCAACAATACGATTAATTCAGCAGCCGAGTCGCTATTGGATGACAAATGACCCCGCCGACTGAAGTCGGCGGCTCCAAAAGAAAGGAGCCGCGCACTTTAGTGCGCGGGGTACCAATTCTATGGCCGTCAAGTTGTTTTGCTTATGACCCTTCAGGCTGCGGTCCTGTTTTTCGCGTTACGACAGCTCCCCGTCTCGGTGTACGACGTGTTCGGTGGTCGGGGGTAAGGACCTCAGCCCCTGCCGCAGGAAGGTCGGGTAGAGCGCGATGCCCTCCAGTCCGGCGAGCGGGAACCACTTGAACAGCAGCTTCAGCGTCGCGCCGCCGTCCAGCAGCTCGCTCCCCTCGAACTCATCGACTGCGCGCAGACGGGACCGCTGCGGCAACGACATCAGGAAGTACAGCGCCAGCTCGTGATACGACTTCCCATCGTAGTCGAAGAAGTTCTCCACGACCCACAGCAATCTGCCGACTTGGACCGCTACGCCCAGCTCCTCGCGCATCTCCCGCCTGAGTGTGTCCGTGGCCGGCTCCAGGAATTCCCCTCGACCTCCGGGCAACGTCCAGAAGTCATCCTCTTCTCCCCTATGCAGGAGAACTCGGGCGGCGTCAAGGGCAACCCCAACCACCCGCAGGTTGAACCGCGCCTTCCCCTGGTCGAACGTGATGATCTGGTCATTCATGTCGAGCCTTCCCGCTCCCCACCGGATGCCCGCATTCTAGCGCCTCAGCTCCCGACTTCCAACCTCTACGTTCGACCTTCCGCTGTTTTGACCTACCCTTGCGCCCGCATGCTACAATAGGGCCGAATCTATGGGTGGACACTCCCACTGGTCCCAGGTAAAGCGCCAGAAGGGCGTCTCCGACGCCAAGCGCGGCCAGCTATTCACCAAGCTCTCCCGCGAGATCACCGTCGCTGCCCGCGAGGGCGGCGGCGACCCCGCCATGAACCCTCGCCTCCGCCTGGCCATCGATAAGGCCCGCGAGAGCAACATGCCCGCCGACACCATCAAGCGCGCCATCGAGCGTGGCGTCGGCGGCGGCGAGGCTGCTGCCCTCCAGGAGATCCAGTTCGAGGGCTACGGGCCCGGCGGCGTCGCCATCCTCGTCCAGACCCTCACTGATAACCGCAACCGCACCGTCTCCGACCTGCGCACCACGCTTGCCCGCGGCGGTGGCAACCTGGGCGAGTCCGGCTCCGTCGCCTGGCAGTTCGAGAGCCGCGGCTTCATCGCCCTGGAAGCCCGCGACGCCGACCCCGAGGATGTCGCCCTGGCTGCCATCGACGCCGGCGCCGAGGACGTGCGCGTCGAGGACCGGCTGGTCGAGGTGTACACCGCTCCCACAGACCTGGAGCGGGTGCGCCGCCAGCTCCAGGAGGCCGGCCTCAGCGTCGCTAACGCCGAGCTCTCCATGCTCCCCAAGAACACCCTCCCCCTGGACGAGCGCACCGCCGTTCAGGCCCTCAGGCTCCTGGACCAGATCGAAGACCTGGACGATGTCCAGAAGGTGTACTCCAACGCCGAGTTCCCTGACTCGGTGCTCATGGAGTACGCCGCCCGCTAGCGGCCGGCCCCTGCGCCCGTGACCGCATCTGGCGGGCTCACCGTCCTTGGCATAGACCCCGGCACCGCCGTCACCGGCTACGGCCTCGTACTCGCTCAGGGCAACGACTACCGGGCCCTGGACTTCGGCGCCATCGCCCCCGGCGACCGCCTGCCCCGGCCCCAGCGCCTCCAGCGTATCTTCGAGGGCCTCAGCGAGATCATCCGCGCTGCCCGCCCCGATGAGGTGGCTGTGGAGGACTTTATTGTCGGACACGTGCGCGCCGCCGTCGCCGTGGGCGAGGCGCGGGCCGTAGCCCTCCTGGCTGCGGCCCAGGCCGGCCTGCCGGTCTCCCTCTACAAGCCGCTGGAGGTCAAGCAGTTCGTCACCTCCTACGGGCGCGGCAGCAAGGAGCCGGTCCAGTTGATGGTCCAGGCCCTCCTCGGCCTCGACGAGCCGCCCCGGCCTGCGGACGCCGCCGATGCCCTGGCCGTGGCCCTATGCCACTGCCTGCGGCGCGGTTCTCTCACAGCCCCCCTCCCTGATCGAGAATCGGAAACCGAAAATCGAAAGGCGATTGCCGATTCTCGATTTGCGAAGGAGCGGGGACGAGGGGTGCCCCATTGATCGCCCGCCTGCACGGCTCCGTGCTCGACCGTGGCCCCGACTGGCTCATCGTCGACGTTGGCGGCGTCGGCTTCCAGGTCTACGCTCCCAGCGGAACGCTGGCGGGGGCCCGCGCCGGCGCCGAGATCACCCTCCATACCCACCTGGCCGTTCGCGAGGACGGCATGACCCTATACGGCTTCGCCACCGCCGATCAGCAGCGCCTCTTCCAGTCGCTTCTGGGCGTCAGCGGCGTCGGGCCCAAGGCGGCGTTGGCCCTCCTCTCCGTGTTCACGGCTGACGAGCTCTCCTACGCCATCGCGTCGGGCAACGCCGCTGCCCTGGCCCGCGCCCCGGGCGTAGGCCAGAAGCTGGCCGGCCGCATCGTCCTCGACCTGCGCGATAAGCTCGCTCCGGGCGCGCCCGCCGCCCTCCCCGGCGAGGAGTCGGACGTTGTGGCCGCCCTCCAGGGGCTCGGCTACTCCCAGGCCGAGGCCCTGGAGGCCGTCGCCAAGAGCGACTTGCCGGCGGACGCGCCCGTCGAGGATAGGGTGCGGCTGGCCCTGGGCTACTTCGCGCGGGCGAGGGCGGGGGGCTGAGGGGCCCAAGCCGCGCACCCATAGTCATCAAGAAACAACTCCCCTGCGGATTGAAATCCGCAGCTTCGTTCAAGCTGAGGGTTTCAACCCTCAGAGTTTTCGGCATACGGGGACGGACCTGACGCCGGCCCGTCTTACCGTGGCGGACTACCTGCGGC
>JACPQO010000063.1 GCA_016190405.1 Chloroflexota bacterium
CGCCCAGGGCCAGGCCGCCGGTAAGGATGGCCGCCCCTGAGACGATGACCGTGGTCTGGGCGGACCAGATGGCCCGCGAGAGCAGGTCGCGGCCCAGACGGTCGGTTCCGAAGGGGTGGTCCAGGCTGGGCCCGGCGAAGGGGTGCTGGAAGTCGGTCTTGCTGAAGGAGTAGGGCGCCGCCCAGGGCGCCAGGATGCCGGCCAGGTAGATGATGAGTATGACAACGATGGCCGCCACGGCCACGGGCCGGCGCATCAGCCGCCGCAGCACCCGGAAGGAGGGCGCCGCCGTCTCTGCCGGCTGCTCCAGGGCCGATGTCGAGGCCTCTACGTAGGCCATCAGCGGGCCCGCCCGCCCAGACGGATGCGCGGGTCGATGAAGGCGTAGGCCACGTCCACCAGGAGGCTGGCGCCGATAAAAGCCGCGGCGCCGATGAGGACGATGGCCATGATGCTGTCGTAGTCACGGCTGTTGATGGAGTCGAAGGCGTAAGCGCCGATGCCGGGGATGCTCAGCAGCGTCTCCACGAAGATGGAGCCGGCCAGCAGCCCGGCCAGCTCGAATCCCAAAATAGTGATGATGGGCAGGAAGGCGTTGCGCACCACGTGTCGGGTGACGACGGTGAACTCCGCCAGCCCCTTGGCGCGGGCCGTGCGCACGTAGTCCTGGTCGAGCACTTCCAGGACCTGGGCGCGCATGTAGCGGGCCAGTCCGGCCACGCCGGGCAGGGTCAGAACCAGCAGCGGCAGGATGATCCGTTTGGAGAGGACGCCGATCTCCACGCCGAAGTACTCGTGGACCTCCCAGCCACCGGAGGGGAGCCAGCCGAGCTTGACCGCCATCAGCCACTGGAGGACGGGGATGCTCACCAGCACAGGAACGGAGGCGAACAGCAGGAAGAGGCCGATGGCGAAGGGGTCCAGCCAAGTGCCGCGTTTGAGGGCCGCCCAGGTGCCCACGGGGATGCCGATGGCGAAGGTGAGGAGCAACACCAAGGTGTTGTACTGCACCGTGACCCAGAGGCGGGGCAGGATCACGTCCTGTACGTCCACTCCCCGATAGCGGACGCTCTTGCCGAAATCACCCTGGATGAAGTTCCAGACGTAGCGGCCATACTGCTCGTAGAAGGGGTCGTTCAGGCCGCGCTCCTGCCGTATACGCTCGATGGTCTCGGGTTGAGCACGCCCGCCGGCCTGGATCCTGACGTAATCGACGGGGGCGTAGCGGCCCAGGGCAAAGGTGGCGGCCGAAACCACGAACAGGATGACCGGCGCCCACAGCAACCGCCGCAGGATATAGGACGCCAGCCCCTGCACGAGCGCCTCCCGGTTTAGCGGCTGAGGCTAATGTAGCGGAGGTTGGGGATGACGAAGGGCGGCAGGATGTACCCCTGCACGTAGGGCTTGATGAGCGCGTTCGCTTTGCCGTGGTACAGGGGTATCCAGGGCGCGTCCTGGACGATGATCTCCTCGGCCCGCTGGTACAGGTCGATGCGCTTGTCCTCGTCCGTCTCGGTGCGGGCTTGCTCCAGGAAGCTATCGACCTGGGGGTTGGCGTAATGCGTCTCGTTGTTGGCGCTCTTGGAGTGGAGCTTGATGTCCAGGAAGTTCTGGGGGTCCGGGTAGTCGGCGACCCAGCCCAGGTCGAACATATCGAAGCTGCCCTCGTCCAGGTCCCGCAGGAACAGTCCGAACTCCTCCTGCTGGATCTGGATATCGAAGTCCAGCTCCAGGTTCTCCTTCCACATGGCGGTGAGCGCCTCCAGGATAGGCCCGGCGGTGGCCCCCTGGCCTGAGGTCAACAGGACGGCATCCTCGAGGATATCGGGGCCGCCGGCCTCGTCTAGGAGCCGCCGCGCCTCGTCAGGGTCATAGGGCAGCCCCTCCAGCCCCGCGTTGTAGCCGGGCATGTCGGGCGGCAGGACGCCCTCGGCCGGCACCACTAGCTCCTTCAGGATGTTGCCGGCCAGGAACTCCTTGTCGGTGGCCATGGCCAGCGCTCTTCGCACGTTGGCGTCGTCGAAGGGGGGCTCCTGGGTGTTGAAGCCGATGTAGAAGGTGTCCAGCGCCTCCGACTCCACGAACTCGGCGTGCAGGGGCTCGTTGGGGTCGCGGATGCGTTCGATGTCGTTGATGCCCACGCCGGTGACGTCGATCTCATCGTTCTCGTACATGATGAGGGGGGAGCCGGAGAGGACGTAGGTGACCTTGGCCAGGGAGGGCTTGGGCTCCAGGTAGTAGCTGGAGTTGGGCTCCAGCTCTATCCGCTCACTGAAGGCCCACTCCTTGAGCTTGAAGGGGCCGGTGCCGTTGGGACTGCGGGTCCAGTCCGCTCCCTCGAAGCAGGTGGCGTCTTTGACCTCGCGCTGATCCACCACGAAACCGGTGGGGTAAGTGAGCTTGTCCAGGAAGTAAGCCTTCGGCTTGTCGATGGTGATCTCCAGGGTGTTGTCGTCCACGACGACGATGCCGCTGACCTCGTCCCCGCGGCCGGTGATGAACTCCCGCGCCCCCACGATATCGTCCAGGTAGACCTCGCCGACGGTGGACTGGGTGCGCGGGTCCAACGAGCGCTCCATGGAGAACTTCAAGTCCTCCGCCGTGACCCGGCGCGAGCGGTCGTGGAAGAGGACGTTGGTGCGGAGGTGGAAGGTGTAGGTGACGGTGCCATCGGGGTTCTGGACCGGCTCGGGGA
>JACPQO010000052.1 GCA_016190405.1 Chloroflexota bacterium
CCCGCGTGCTGGGCGTGGAGCTCGTCTCGATGGCCGAGCTGCTGCGGGAATCGGACTTTGTGACTGTCCACACAACGCTAACGGAGGGGACGCGAAGGCTGATCGGTGAGGCTGAGCTGGCGGCCATGAAACCGACGGCGCTGGTAATAAACACCGCGCGGGGTGGCATCATCGACGAGGGCGCGCTGGAGAAGGCGCTGCGAGAGGGACGGATAGCCGGGGCGGCGCTGGACGTGTTCGAGCAGGAGCCCATCAGCAGCCATCCCCTGTTCGCATCGGAGCGGGTAGTTGTCACGCCCCATCTGGGCGCGTCCACAGCCGAAGCCCAGGAACGGGTGGCCGTGGACGTGGCGGAACAGGTCATCGCGGTGCTGACGGGGGAGCCGGCGCGCTACGCCGTGAACGCGCCGTTGATCTCGCCGGAGACGTACAGCTTCCTGGCGCCCTACCTGCCGGTGGCCTTCAAGGTCGGCTCGCTGGCGGTGCAGCTGTGCGAGGGGCAGATGGGGGAGATCGAGATCGACTACTCGGGCGACATCGGCCAGCACGACCTGACCCCGCTGAAGGCAGCAGTGGTGGGCGGGCTGCTGGCGCCCATCAGCGAGGAACACGTCAACGTCGTGAACGTGGATGTCGTCGCCCAGAGGCGGGGGCTCCAGATCACGGAGAAGCGCGGGCCCTCGCACGAGATCTACGCCAACCTGATCACCGTGCGGCTGACGACCAGCGCCGGCGAGACGCGGGTCTCCGGCACGCTGGCCCACGACGGGCCGCACGTGGTGTCGATCGACGACTTCTGGGTGGACGTGCCGCCGGGCGGGGAGTACCTGCTGGCCTGCGAGAACCGGGACCGGCCCGGGATGATCGGCGCGCTGGGGATGTTGCTGGGGCAGTTCGACGTGAACATCAGCTTCATGAACGTGGGCCGCCACGAGAAGCGGGGCATGGCCCTGATGGTGCTGACCCTGGACCAGGCGCTGACGCCGGAGCAACTGACGAAGGTGCGGGAGATCCCGGACATCTTCGGCGTGAAGCTGGCGCGCCTGTAGTCTCCGCCCAAACTCTTCAACTCTTCTACCACAAAGACACAAAGACACGAAGGTACTTTTGAACGACGATTGTGCCTTGGTGCCTTCGTGGTTGCTACGGTCAGTCGTCCAGCGGGTTGAAGACCAGCCCGGTAGGCACTTTGGGGTAGAAGAAGGTCGATTTGGGGGGCATGCGTTTGCCGGCGTCGGCGACGGCCAGGATACGGCGCACGGGGACGGGGTTCAGGAGCAGGGCGTAGCGGGCGCCGCCCTCGCGCACTGTGTGCAGGGCCTCCCCAGCGTCCTCCGTGAACCAGAGGCTGCTGTAGTCGGACATCTGGGCATCGTTCAGTTGCAGGCCGTGGCGCAGCACGGCGTAGGTGGCGATAGTAGCGTCCAGTTCGCGCCAGGCGGGCGGTTTGTCCTGGGGCAGCAGGTTGGCGACAGCACCGACGTCCGAGAGGCTGAGCAGATAGACGTCGGGCGATTCGGCGGCGGCCAGACCGAAGGTCGCGCGAGTGCGACCACGCTTGGAGAGGGCGCTCATCAGCGCGGCGGGCGAGGGCATGACCTCGATCCCGAACAGGGGGCTGAGGCGCCCCAGGGTCCGCTCCAGGGGGATCTCCACGTTGGTCAGGCGGTGGATGGGGAGCACGAGCAGGCCGGGGTCGTCGGCGGCGGTGAGGGCGGCCAGCGCGAAGTTCTCGGGCTCGGAGCCCGTCCAGGTGGGCGCAGCCGCGCGGCATTCGTCACGATAGGCGAGAGCGGTCTCATAGCGGTGATGGCCGTCGGCGACGTACAGCTTTTCGCCGGCGAAGGCATCGGCGAGGCCGCCGAGGATGCTCTGGTCATCGATGCGCCACAGGGCCTGGGGCTGGCCTGCGGCGTCCGTGAACCGGGCGAGAGGCGGCCGCGACTCGGCGGCGGCCAGCAGCGGCTGAATGTGAACGGTGCCGTCGCGGTAGAGGAGGTGGACGGGGCTGGTGTTGACGCGGATGGCGCGCAGGAGCTTGAGGCGGTCCTCCTTGGGGCCGCCGAAGGTCTCCTCGTGGGGGAGGATGACCCCGCGCTGCCATTCCTCGAGCCGTAGGCGGGCAAAGAGGACGAGGCGGCGGTAGCTTTTGCCGGCGTGCCGGAACTGCTCGCGGTAGAGGTATAGGGCAGGCGCGTCGTCGCGGCGGAGGACACCCTCCTTCAGCCAGTCCTGGAGGGTAGAGGCTGCTCGCTGGTAGCGGTCGCCGTCGCCCTGGGCCAGCTCGAGGCGGACGGCGTTGGCGGGGGAGCGCTGGTAGAGGGCGCGCTGCTGCTGGGGGGAGATGACGTCGAAGGGGGGACAGATGGCGGCGGCGAGGTCGACGTTCGGCGCGTACCTGAGGGCGGGGAAGGGTTCGACGTCGGCCACGAGGCGATGATAGCATTCGGCGATTGTCGCAGGCCAGGGCAGGGCCTAGAATGTCGGCGAGTCCCAGGGAGGAGCGCAGCGTGTCCTACTATTGCACCTTCTGCGAGATCGTGGCCGGCCGGGAGCCGGCGGAGATCCTCTACGAGGATGATGAGGTGATGGTGTTCCGCAACCGGCTGCGCTGGGTGCCGGTGA
>JACPQO010000055.1 GCA_016190405.1 Chloroflexota bacterium
CCACCACGTCGCCGCTGTCCGTCATTTCGACGGCCATCGTGTCCAGGGGCCGCGGCGCCGGCCCGTACACCAGGATAGCCGCTCCTTTCGTGTACGTGGAGCCGTGGCAGGGGCAGCGGAACCAGCCCTTGCTGGCCGCGAACTCGAAGTCCGGCCGCCAGGGGACGGTGCAGCCCAGGTGGGTGCACTTCTGGTAGATGGCCAGGATGCCGCCCGGCGAGCCCTCCTGCCCCGGCGTCAGGTGCGACTGGTAGAACCGGCCCACCGGGAAGCGCACGGGATCCCCGCCCAACGGCGGCACCTGGTCCGCCGGGACGGTGTAGGGCAGCCCGAAGGCCCCCAGCTTCCGTGGCCAGATGAAGTCCAGGGGCGACCCCAGGACGCCCACGACGGCTAGGAGAAGAGTGGACCAGAAGCCGCCCAGCAGCAGCACCCGCCGGCTCACGATGGGCCTGGCGGGCGGCGCCGGCTGCGCCACCGGCGTCTGCACCGCCGTCTGGGTCGGTTCGCTTGCTGACATCACGATCACCTTCGGCTGGGGGGGCATCAGCTCATCATGTGGGGGCCGCACTGGTGGTCCACGTTGCGGATGGTGAACCCCTTGGTCCATACCGTTTCCACGAAGTCGATCTCCACCGAGGGCAGCTCTGGCGCCGTCCCGGCGTCGGCCACGAAGGGGATGTCGCCCACCTCGAAGGCGGTGTCGTCGGCCTCGGGATCATCCGCCAGGGCCAGGCTGAAGTGGGCCTTGCCGCAGTGGCAGCGGTGGTCGATGAACACCCGCAGCCTGGCCGCCGTCAGCCCTTCCTCGTCCAGGGCTGCGCGTAGCTGCTCGCTCGCCCGCTCGGTCAGGGTCAGCATCTGTTCCTCCTTCTCGTCTTGACGCGGCTCACGGCGCGCAGCCGCTGGCCTTGCCTCCTCCGGCTCCGCCGGCGAACTCCCCCCGCTGCTGGAGCCAGGCGTTGACCTGCTGCCAGCCGCCGGAGCTCGAATACTCCTTGCTCATAAGGGCGCGGGGTTCCACCTCGCTCCACTCCTGGTCCTGACGCTGGAAGTAGAGGGCCAGGTGGTGGTACTGCGTTGGGAACCAGAAGGGGCTGATCTTCTTCAGCGCCGCGAATATGTCGTCCGCGGTCGCTCCCTGCGATGCCATCAGCTCCGCCAGCCCCAGCGCGGCCATGCCGTGGTTGCAGTCCGGGAAGGCCGTCATGTTGCCGCAGCAGGGCCGGTACGAGTTCAGGGCCACCTCCTCGACCACGGCCTGCTGTTCCGGCGTCAGCCGGATCAGGTCCAGCGTCGCCAGGTACTCGGGGCCGGGTTTGGCGCCGATGGTCCAGCCGCCGGTGCTGGCGTAGCCGCCCGCCTTGTCCCAGCCATACTGGGCCATGGGGCCTTGTGTCAGCATGGTGTTCTTGTTGGCCAGGCCCAGAGCCCACAGCACGTCCAGCAGGAAGTACGCGTTATCGGCGTCGATGTGCAGGGGGTCAGCGGAGCCCGCGCTGAGGACCTCTAATTGGTCTGGCGTCAGCGGCGAAGCGGACCCCTGCGCGGCCGCTTTGAACTTCTCGAGGTCGATGACGCCCTCCTGGACCAGCTGTCGGGGGATGTCGCCCCAGCGGACGTCCAAGGCGACCCCGTCTTCAGGTAGCAGGGCCGCGGCCAGCTTCTCTTCAGGCGACGAGGGAGAGCCGCCCTGGAGCGCGCCGTGGCTGAACCAGCCACCCCCGAAGACGCCGGCGAGCACGACGGCACAGGCCAGCAGCCACGTGGCCCGTCGCACCAGCCGGCGGCGCCTGGAAGCGGGCGGCCGGGGGGCCGGCCCTGCGGGCTGGCCCGCGTAGTCGAGCCCGCCGCGCGCTTCCGCCGCCCGGGCCCGCATCTCGTCCGGGCCGCCCCAGCCCTCTCCGTGACCGCTCTCGTTCTCCACAGCAGTACGCCCTATGCCTTGGGCTCCGACGCCCAGCGGAATACCATCTCCTCGCCCCCGATGATGAGGGTCAT
Source organism: Chloroflexota bacterium (assembly GCA_016190405.1). Next base: position 2,002 of record JACPQO010000055.1, read on the forward strand.
CTCCACGGGCCCTTGGGTCAGCTCTCTGGGGAAGGCCAGCACGCCGGCCCGGTGGTGGGAGTCGTCGCTCAGGCTCAGCCACGCCGCGGGCCGTAGCTCAACCCCGTCCTGCTCGAGCGACGCCGCCTGCTCCATGTCGATCTCGCCGAGGTCCCCGGAGTGGGTCGTAAAACCGATCCGCACCAGGACATAATCCGACAGGTTGTAGGCGCTGACGTCTGTCTCCAGCTTCGTCACGTCCGTCTCAGCCAGCCAGGTGGCCTCCACCGTAATCCCGCCGGCCTCGCTCTCCTGGGTGGCGTCCGCGGCGGCCGTCGCCTGCTCCGCCTCGCGCTCCTCCTCCGACGGCGACAGGCTGGGCCCTGTCCCTTTGGAGCAGGCCGCCGCCAGCAGGACAACGGAGACGAAGGCCGCGAACCACAGTCCTCTCAGCATGACACTGCCTCCGCTCGCGTTCGCCGGCTGCGCACCACGACCAGCCTCAACATGAAGGCGACGCCCAGGCCGTTCATGGCCAGGGCCGCTGCCATCAACCAATTGCGGTAGTCGGTCAGGAAGACCGCAGCCCCCGAAAGCCCGAGGACGGGCAGCGCGTCCGTGACGTGATGCGCGCAGCAGGCCACCATGGCGGCAGTGGAAGTGCCTGTGCCCGCCGCCGTCAGCCCTGCCGCTGAGGCCGCCGCCCGGCGCGGCAGCACGACCCGCAGGTAGGTGAACAGCCCTACCTGCAGCCCGAACCCCGTCGCGATCGCCGCCACGAAGTAGCGGTCGTCCCACAGCAGCTCGCGGGCGTGGCCCAGCCCCTGGGCCCAGGTCACCAGCCCCAGGTAGAGCGCTACCAGAAGCAAAGCGGCGAGCGCGCCCGCGCCGGCCGGCAGAAGCCACGCCGTGCGGAACAGCGGAGCGTTCGTCCCCGCCATCCCGGTCGCTATCGATTTGGTCGAGGCGCCGGCCTCGCTCACCCTATGCCGTCCCCTGGCGGCCCGCCCCTGGTACGGCCTCCTAGCCGTGGGTCAACCCGACAGGTCCTTCCTTATCTGCTCGAACTCCTCGCGGCCGATCTCGCCGCGGGCGTAGCGCTCCTTGGCGATCTCCAGGGGCGTCGCCCGTCCGGCGCTCGACTGCGGCGGTTGCGATTGGCCTGTCTCCCGCCGCGTCGCCGCCTGCACCCCCCAGACGATGAGGGCGATGATGCTGCCCCAGAAAAGCAGCATGAACAGCCCGCCCCACAGCATCCACCAGCCCATGCCATCACCCGCGTGCCACATGCGTCTTCGCCTCCTCCGCAGCGATGGCCGCAGCCGACGGCCCGGCCGAGCCCCGCATCAGTTTGACGATGCCGAACCCCCGGGACTCAACGCTATCGAGGGCTATGCCCGCCCTCGCCACGTTGGAGACCGTGTCACGGTTGATATTCGCCCCCGATAGTCGCACGGCGATCGGGTTCAGCAGGTCCATGAGCCGCCCAACCAGGCGGCCGCGGGCCCGCACGTGCTCCAGCAGGTGCACACGGCCGCCGTCTCGCACAACCCGGCGCACTTCCTGTAGTCCGGCGACGGGGTCCGGCACCGAGCAGAACACGAAGGTGTCCGCCGCTGCATCGAAGGCCCCATCCCGGAAGGGCAACTGCTGCGCGTCCGCCACCACGAGGTCTACGTGTCGCCCCAGCCGCCGGGCCCGGCTCGCCGCCCGGCGCAGCATGCGCGGGCTGATGTCCATGGCTATCACACGGGCGTCCTCGGGGTGGTTCGGCAGGTTCTTACCGGTACCTACGCCGACCTCCAAGACCGCCGCACCCTTCACTTCACCCCACAGCCGACGGCGCAGCCCCTTGACCAGCCACTCCATGGGCGCCTCTTTCAGGTCGTAGATGCCGGCCTGGCGGTCGTAGCGGGCCTGGACGCGGGCCGTCTCGTCGATGCCCATCGTCAGCCTCCCAGCCTCCTCCGCAGCCACGGCGTCACCGTGGGCATGAGGATGATCATGCTCAGCAGGAAGATCCAGGCCGCGCCGCCCAGCCGCGCCACCCAGGTGTAATCGCCCGTGAGCAGCGTGACCAGCAAGAAGGCCGTCGCCGCCGCCAGAGATACCGTTGTGTAGATGGCGGCGCTCAGCCGGCCAGCATGGCTCTCGCTGAACCTCATCGCGCCTCCTTCCCTGCGGGGACAGCGCCCAGTGTGCCCCAGGCGACGTAAACCACGCCGAAGAGCATCGACTCCACCTTCAGGTCCGGTACGTACTCCTGGATATAGCCCCAGGGGCGGTCGAAGCCCTCGAGGGTTGTGGTGTAGCGACGGGCCAGGTACCACATGTAGGCATTGGCCGGGACCGCCCACCAGGGTGCCCACTTGCCGCCAGCCGCCGCTACGCGAGCGCCCGGCTTCACCTGCCCAAAGATGTTGGCGATGGCGGCGGGCGAGCGCGTGACGTCGTGCACGAAGTGGAAGAGCATGGCGTCGGCCGGCTGGGGGAGCACCGCCTCCTCGGCCGGGGCCTCGATGAGCGTGACGTTTGTCCACCCGTTGGTCTCGACGCGCTTGCCGGCGAGAGCGAGCATGTGGGGCGTGGCTTCGACGCCGAAGACCCTCCCCTCCCGGCCGATACGCTCTTCCAAGAGGGGGAAGCTAAGGCCGGTGCCGCAGCCCACGTCCAGGACGGCGTCTCCGGGCCGCAGCGCTAGGCGCTCCACCGCCAGCCTGCGAACGCGCCGGCTGCCGCGCTGCACCTGGCGGTCGTAGGTAGGGGCCAGGGCGCGGTACCTCTCTCGCGCCAGGTCCACGTCCGGCTTCACGACCCCACCTCCAACGCGGGCTCACGCTCCCGTTCCGCCGTCCGGGGCGCCGCCGACGGCGGGCCCCGCTTGATGGGCGGGCGGTAGCGGCGCATGCGCAGGGTGTTCATCGTCACGGACAGGCTGCTGGTGGCCATCAGTAGGGCGGCCAGCTCCGGGCTCACCACCTGCGCGACGAAGGGGTATAGCAGTCCGGCCCCCAGGGGTATCGCCGCCGAGTTGTAGCCGAAGGCCCAGAACAGATTCTGCCTGACCAGCCGCATCGTCGCCTTGGCCACCTGGACGGCGGCCACCACGTCCAGGATGTCGTCCCGGATGAGGATGACGTGGCCGGTCTCCTTGGCGACGTCGGTGCCGGAGCCGATGGCCATGCCGACGTTGGCCTGTGCCAGCGCCGGGGCATCGTTGACGCCGTCGCCCACCATGGCGACGATCTTCCCCTCAGCCTGGAGCTTCGTGACCTCGACGGC
>JACPQO010000057.1 GCA_016190405.1 Chloroflexota bacterium
TACTTCGTTGGCCAGCCGCGGCAGCAGCCGGGCCACCTTCCCTGCCCCAGGCAGGACCGCTCCGTACACCTGCATAGGTACCCCCCTCTTGAGGCGTTTCATCCCTATACTGGTGTAACGCGATGTATCTGAACGAGCTCAGTGCTGTGGTCACCCTCATCCGATGGCGGGAGCGGCGGTTGCACCGTTGCGCGCAGCCATTGGGCAGTGGACAGTCCGTCGCCGGCCAATCTATACTTCACGAGACCCAGAGCTAGGAGGAGGACCAATGCTCCTGAAAGACCGGGTGGCGCTCATCACGGGCGCCGGAAGGGGTATCGGGCAGGGCATCGCCCTGCGCTTCGCGAACGAAGGGGCGAAGCTGGCGCTGGTGGACATCGAGGCTTCGTACCTGGAGGATACGGCATCGAAGCTGCGGCAGACGAAGGCGGAGTTCGAGTCCTACCAGGGGGACGTGAGCGTGACGACCGACGTGGAGCGCTTCTTCGGGCAGGCCATCGAGCGGTTCGGACGGATCGACGTCTGCGTGAACAACGCCGGCATCGGCAACCCGCCGCTGCCGCTGGCCCAGATGACGGACGAAGGGTTCGACCGGACGATAGCGGTGAACCTGCGGGGGGTGTTCCTGTGCATGCGGGCGGCGGCGCAGCAGATGATCAAGCAAGGCCAGGGCGGCCGCATCATCAGCGTGTCCTCGCAGGCGGGGAAGACGGGGTTCGCCCTGCTGGGGCCGTACTGCGCCACCAAGGCGGGAGTCATCCTGCTGACCCAGGCCATGGCGAAGGAACTGGGGCCGCACAAGATCACGGTGAACGCCATCTGTCCGGGGACCATCGACACGCCGCTGCTGCGGGGCGGGCTGGACCCCATCCTCAAGGCGACGGGCCAGACCCTCGAGCAGTGGGCTCTGAAGAACGGACCGCCGATACCGCTGGGGCGCATCGGCTATCCAGCAGACGTGGCCAAGCTGGTGACCTTCCTGGCCTCGGATGAGGGGGACTACATGACGGGGCAGGCGATCAACATCACCGGTGGGCAGGAGATGCATTAGGCCCGCCCACCCCACTCCACCCCGGGAACAGGGAACCAGGAACAAGGAACCAGGCCCCGCCCCCGGCGGTACCGGGGCCGGAGAACCAAGAAATTAGAACCAAGGAGGCCCCATGGCTGGCGAGAGCTGGCAGCAGAGGTACGTGACGGCGAACGGGATCCGCGTCCACTACGTGGAGCAAGGAGACGGGTTCCCGGTGGTGATGCTGCACGGGTTCCCGGAGCTGTGGTACTCGTGGCGGCACCAGGTGCCGGCCCTGGCCGCGGCGGGGCTGCGGGCCATCGCGCCGGACCTGCGCGGCTACGGCGAGACGGACAAGCCGGCCGGGCTGGAGACCTACGACATGGAGCACCTGGTGGGCGACCTCGTAGGGCTGCTGGACGCGCTCCAGATCGAGAAGGCGGTCATCGTGGGGCACGACTGGGGCGGGGTGGTAGTCTGGTCGGCGGCGCTGATGGCGCCGGAGCGGGTGGAGCGCGTGGTCGGCGTCAACACGCCGCTGCTGCCGCGGTCGGCGATCCCGCCCATTCAGGCGATCAAGCAATCGGGCGACAACCGGATGCAGTACATGGTGTTCTTCCAGGAGCCGGGCCGGGCGGAGGCGTTCTTCGCACAGGACCTGGAGGGCACGCTGCGCCGCTTCTACGCCGGGGCCGGCGGCGGCACGGAGTACCTCTCCGACGAGGAGTTCCAGGTGTACGTGGAGGCGTTCCGCAAGGGCGGGCTGACGGGCCCGCTGAACTTCTACCGCAACATCGACCGCAACTGGGAGCAGGCGGCGGCGCTGGAGGGGAGGCAGGTGCTTTGCCCGGCGCTGATGGTGATGGCGGAGAAGGATCCCGTGCTGCGGCCGGAGCTGACGGCGGGGATGGAGGCGCGGGCGCCCAACCTGCGCAAGGAGTTGATCCGGGACTGCGGGCACTGGACGCAGCAGGAGAAGCCGCAGGAGCTGAACCGGCTGCTGGTGGAGTTCCTGGGGAGCCTGGGGCGTTCGTAGAAACGCCCCGCCGGGGCGTCTCTACCCCCCGCGGCAGCGGCTCGAGGACAGGCTCTGAAGGTCGCCCCTAAAGTGGATCCCTCAGGCAGTACGAGCTAGCCTTCTTGCCAACGGACCTCGTACAGGCGGACGGGGTCCTCGAAGCCCTTTAGGACGACGTCGCCGCTGTCGGCGAACAGGAAGCCCTTGCCCATGGCCAGTTCGCGCACCACATTGGAGACCAGGACCTGGCCCGGCTGGGCGTGGTCGCAGATGCGGCGGGCGAGCTGTACGGCGGCGCCGAACAGGTCCTCCTCTTCGGCCACGGGCTCGCCGGCGTTCAGGCCGATGCGCACGTGTAGGGGCGCGTCATGATGCGCCCCTACGCCCCGATTTCGTTCATCGAAGGCGCGCTGGATGGCGATAGCGCACTCCAGAGCGCGGCTGGCGGAGGGAAAGGAGGCCATGATGCCGTCGCCGGTGTGCTTGATCTCGGCGCCGCCGCAGGCCTTCAGGGCGTCGCGGACGACGGTGTTGTGAGCGCGCACCAGGTCCTGGGCCTTCTCATCGCCCAGGCGCTGGGTGAGGGTGGTGGAGCCTTCCATGTCCGTGAAGAGGATGGTGACGAGGCCGGATACGCGGGTCCCGTTGGGGACGGGCTTCGCCTTGGCGCGACGCTCTGGAGGGGCCAGGAACTCGTTGATGGCCTGAAGTATCGCGGGGCCCCCGGAAAGATCGAAGTGAACGTCCAAGTCCAGGGCCACCAGGCGGGCGTTGGGCATGAGAGATGCCAACTGGCGCCCCAGCTCAAAGGGGAAGGCCCGGTCGTGGCGGGCGTGGACAACCAAAGTCGGAACTTTGATCTGGGGCAGCAGTTCCGTGACATCCTCCCGACCGACCGCTTCGAGCTGAGCGGCGGCGGCGGCGGCGGCGCACGATTCCCGCAGGGCTGTGAAGTATCGACGCGCTGTGTCTGGATCCGCGCCGGGCATTATCAGAACAGGAATGATCTCCGAGCCGATCTCCCAGCCGGCGCGGAAGAGACGGATCAGCGCCTCCCCGGCTTCCGGCGTGCCGATGTCTTGGCCACGGGCGAAACAACCGTAGAGTATCAGATGGGAGACCTTGTCGGGATGGCGGAAGGCATACTCTACGGCGACAGGGCCAGCCATGTCACCGGCGAATAGGACCACCCGCCGCAGCTTCAGGTGGTCGATCACCGCTTCCAGGTCCTTGACGAGAGCGCCCCGGCTGAAGTCCGTAACGTTGCGATCCGACATACCGGTGCCGCGCCGGTCGTACCTGACGAGCTGGCGGTTGGCGGCTAACTGCTGATGGAAAGAAGCATACCGGGGTTCGAGCGCCTCATACTTTAGCGTGCTAAACCAGACAGGCACGCTGACGATGGGCGGCCCTTCCCCCGTGGTCGCGTAGGCGATGCGGACGCCGTCGGAGGCAGTACAGAATCGGACCTGCGGTTCCATGTGTGGTGGGCCTTCCCTATCGCGCCGCAATGATAGCGCCGACATGGGGAGGCGTCAAAAGGTGGGGCGTCAAAAGGCCAGCGTCAGGTAGGGGCGCGGCATGCTTCGCCCTTACGTTGCGGAAAGCCCCTGCACCATCTCGTCCAGGAGCACCACGAACTCGGCGGTTACTTCGTCGGTGACAACTTGCTCGGTGAAGCCGCCGGTGTTGTGCCAGGAGCCGTCGGGATTCTGCTGGGTGAGGAGGGCGTCCGCCACGCGCAGGGCCAGGTCGCGGTAGCGGTCATCGCCGGTGAGCTGGTAGACGAGGGCGGCGCCCCAGCCGACCTTGCCGACCTGGGCGGTCTCGTACATGGCGTCGGTGCAGCGAAAGGCGAGATCGATGTAGCGCCGGGCCAGGTCGAGCTCGGAACGGGCGCCCGTGGTCATGGCCAGGCGGCTGAGGAAGGCGGCGGCGATGCCGATCTGGAAGTACCACTGGAGCGGCTGCTCGAACTGGACGGCGAAGAACCTGGCCGCCTCCGGCTTGAACTCCGTGCGCAGGGCGCCGCGGCTCCAGATGAAGTAGAGCCGCTCCTCAGGCTGCGGCTGGGCGTCCATGAGCGTGCGCAGGAAGCCGCCGCAGGCACGGGCGTTACCCAGGCGGCCGGCGAACAGGCAGGCGAGGCCGGCCTGGGAGGAGGACATGATGTCCTGGGGCGCCCTGTCGGGCTCGACATCGATGCGGGCGCGGAAGCCGCCGCTGGCCGGGTCCTGGAGGGTGACCAGGAAGTCGGCGGCGCGGCGGGCGATGTGGAAGGCGCCCAGCTTCTGGGCGCCGATGGCCAGCCAGGCGTTGGGATAGGGGTAGACGGCTTCCAGGCCGGCGCCGCGGGGGTACTCGCCCCGGAAGTCGCCTGTCTCGGGGTCGAAGCCATTCTCGCGCACCCAGGCCAGGAGGCGGGCGGCCTCGCCGGTCCGGCCGGCGGCGGCCAGGGCCCAGAGGGCCTTGTAGTAGGAGCCCAGGCCCCACTCTGGTTCGCCGATGAGGCCACGGTGCGGGTCTCCGTCAGGACGCTGCCGGGCGACGAGGTAATCGGCTGCGCGGTCGCGGGCCTGGATGAAGGGAGTGAGGTCTAGGGCGACGTGGGCCATGAAGGTTCTCCTGGGAGGATTATCCGCCACCGCGCACTGAAGTGCGCGGCTTGAAGCCGGAGCCGCCGACTTTAGTCGGCGGGGTTGTTATGTTCCTCGTCATTCGTTCCCTCGGGCAGGGCTGAAGCCCTGCAGCTACGGCACCGGATCTATGGGCACGGGCTTGCCGGACTCGATGCTCTGGACGGTGGCGCAGAGCATGGCGGTGACGGCGTAGCCATCCTCGAGGCTGGCGGCGGGCTCGACGCCGTCCAGGACGCAGTCGACGAAGTGGCGCATGGGCTCATAGAAGGGGTTGTCCAGGCGTCCGAAGGGGTTGCGGCGGGACTGGCCCGGATAGCCGAAGCGGTCGGCGTCGGCCAGGCGGAGCTCCTGGCCGTTGGCCTCGTACTGGAGGTGGCCGCGGCTGCCCTGGAGGAAGAGGCCGCTGGCGATGACGTTGGGGGAGCTATCGGGGATGATCCAGGAGCTGTCGAAGACGCAGGAGGCGCCGTCCTGGAAGCGGACCAGGGCCTGGACGCAGTCGTAGGTGTCGACGCCGCGCTCGGCGAGGACGCCCTTGTAGGCGGTGGCGTAGACCTCCACCGGTTCGCGGCCGTAGAACCAGCGGACCAGGTCCATGGTGTGGCACATGAGGAACCAGTGGGGGCCGGAACGGGCGGCCCAGGGCAGCCAGGCGGTGGCTACCTGCACAGCGTCGGAAAGCCAGGCGTAGCCGGAAACGGGGTCGCCCAGGCGGCCGCGCTCGATGGCGCGTTTGATGGTGGCGTAGTGGGGCCGCCAGCGGTTCTGGAAATCGGTCATGCCCTTGACGGCCGCGGCGCGGCGGGCCTCGACGATCTGCCTCGCCTCGTCGAGGTCGGTCGCGAGGGGCTTCTCGATGATGAGGTGCTTGCCGGCGCGGAGGACGGCCAGGGCGGGCTCCAGGTGGGCGAAGTCCGGCGTGGCGACGGCGACGGCGTCGATGTCGGGGTTGGCGGCCACGTCTTCGACGCGGGTGGTGTAATCGCAGCCGAAGCGCTGGGCGCTATCGCGGGCGCGGGCTTCGTCCAGATCGCAGACCAGGGCCAGGCGGCTGCGGTGGTAGTCGGCGTAGGCGGTGCAGTGGTTCTGGCCCCAGGTGCCCAGGCCGATAACGGCCATTCGCGCGATTCGATCAGCCATAGCGGAACCCTCCCCAGGCGCAGGACAGACGGCAGGCTGAAGATAGGCGCAAACGGCGCCGGTGTCAACCCGGCTGGACGGCCGATCAGATGAGGGAGGGAGGCTGGAGGTCGGGGTCGGAGCCCTGGCGGCGGGCGGCCTTGATGCAGTACATGACGGCGTCGGCGCGGCGGAGGAGAGCGTCGGTGTCCTGGGCCTCCTCGGGGAAGGAGGCGGTGCCGCAGGAGATGGCGACGGATAGCTCGCTGCCGTCGGCCAGCACCACGGGGTGCTGGTCCACGGCCCACTGGAGACGGGCAGCCATCTCCTGGGCGGCCTGGGCGTTGGTGCGGGGCAGGATGAGGGCGAACTCGTCGCCGCCGATGCGGGCGGCCAGGTCGGAGGCGCGGGAGTAGCGCAGGAGACGCAGGGCGACGGAGCGGAGCACCTCGTCGCCGGCGGCGTGGCCCAGGCGGTCGTTGACCGCCTTGAGGCCGTCGACATCGAGGATGGCCACGGCCAGGGGCGAGGAGTAGCGGTCGGCCAGGGCCATCTCGCGGTTCACCTCCTCGAAAAAGTAGCGGCGGTTGTAGACGCCGGTGAGCTCATCGGTGGCGGCCTGCTGGCCCAGCTCTTCCTTCTGGCGCAGGTTCTCCAGGGAGAGGCCCAGGGCCAAGCCCATGCCGGTCAGCAGCCGCTGGTCCATGATGTCGCGGTTTGACTCCCGAGCCAGGAGGCCGGCAACGCCGATGGTGCGCTGAAGGGAGTGGACGGGGACGAAGACCAGGACCTGGTCGCGGGGAAGCACCGCATCGGACAGGAGGCCGGCGCCGGGATGAAAGGGCACGGGATTGCCGGACTCGACGGCCTGCTCGACGTTGGCAGCGCCGACGCGCAGGAAGTTCTCCATCTGGAGGCGGCGCATACCTCGAATAGCGACGGGGGTGAGGCCGCCGCTCTGAAGCAAGCAGAGGAAGGACCCGCGGAGGTCCAGGAGCTTGCCCAGGACGGCCAGGCCGGTGTGATAGGCCACGATGGAGGCCTGAACGGCGCCCAATTGAACGACGATGACGCCGGGGTAGGCGCTCTGCTTGCGTAGCTTGAACATCTGCGCGAAAGCAAATTCGATGGCCGTCACGGCGATGATCATGCTGATGATGTAGATGGTGAGGATCTGGAAGAGACTGAAGGCGAAGGCAAGGTAATCGATGGGGAGGACGCCCAGGATGGCCGCATACACCCCTATCTGGACCCGCAGCTTGAGGTCCCGGACCTCCTTCAGGGGAGCGGGGACGGCAGGAGCGGGCAGAAGCTGGGGATCGGCGATGTCGTCCATCGCCCCGGGCGGCTGTGAGAGTTCGGATTCGGCGTACATGATTGGCCCGCCGGCTGTTCGCCAGGTTTAAGAGGGCTCTACAGAAAAGACGTGGAGCGCAGGCGAGCGTTACGGCGGTGGTTTGGCGGGTCAGGGCGAGCAGCGCAGGGCTGTGCTGAACGCCAGTTCGCGTCACGAGTTGTGTGTGAGCTGGTAGGAGGTTTCCGGGCTTCACCTCGCCAGCGTTGGGGAGCCAAGCCCAATAGGCTGTACAGCAGCACGTCTGGTCCCCGCCTGTGATGCTGCGAGGTGACAGATAGGAAAAAGTTGGAACAAGCGGACAAAGGCGGCGCCAAGAGCCGCGCAGGGCCGAAAATCTCGGCCAAGGTCTTGACATCTCCCCAATGGGTCGTATAATTGGACGCAACACCGATCGCGACTTTTGAGGGGGTGCGACCATGCGACACCTGGGCGTGCTCTTGGCCGGGCTGCCGGCGCTGGCGGCGGCTGCCTTCGCCGGGTTCCTGCCCTGGGCGGCCCGTCAGGCCGCTGTGAAATACGCCCGGGTGCTTCTGCCGGCAATCGTGCTGTCCGCGGCGGTGGTGCTAGGATTCACGGTTGCCCCCACGGGAGGCAGCCCCCAGTCACAACAGCCGTCCCCTCTCACGGCATCCCCAACCAGGGGCGATGGGGCGGACTTTGCGCTTCAAGGCCCCCGCGTCGTGGTGGTGAGCGAGCTGCGAGCGCCTGCTGCCGCCCAGACGACGGACCCGGAGCCGGTTATCCTCCCGCGGCGCTCCCCGGGCACCGGTGTGCGCGTGAAGGGGGCTGGCGCCAGCCAAGCGCCCCAGGCCAACGCGCTGGACAGCTCCGCCACATCGAGAGTGCCGGGCCCCCGCGCCGCCCCCTCAGCATCGGGGCCTACCTTTGAGGGGCTGGACAACAACGCCAACATCCTTCTGACCGGCGGGTTCGTCTACACTCCCCCTGACCCTCAAATCGCGGCCGGCCCCAGTCACCTCTTGGAGATGGTGAACGTCATCGGGCGCATATACACCAAGAGCGGCGTCGTCGTTTCGAGCTTCACTCTGGCCAGCTTCTTCGGGGTGCCGGCGGGATGGAGAAACTTCGATCCGAAGGTCATCTACGATGCCCTGAGCGGCCGCTGGTTCGCGTCCTACGTCTCCTACCAGGACAACGCCTTCCCGACGGCCGACGAAGGCCGCCTGCACATCGCCGTTTCGCAGACCAGCGACCCCACCGGCGCCTGGAACGTCTACTCACGTTCCTACGTGGATGTCTTCCCGGACTACGAGGGGATAGGGCTGACCAGCGATAAGTTTACGGTGTCGGCCAACATCTACGACATCGACTACGCCTTCGGAGGGGCGCTTAACCCGGGCTGCGAGCCCACCTTCGGCTTCTGCGGCGAGCAGACCGTCGTCATCGAGAAGGCCCACCTCATCGCCGGCGCCGTCTCTCCGGCAACGTTCGCCTTCCCGATCAACACTACCCGGTTTACCGTCCGGCCCGCCCACTCCCTGACCGCCGTCAACGACCAGTACCTGGCGACCTTCGACCTGTTCTCGTTTACGCAGCTGACGCTGATCCGGATCACGGGGACACCGGCAGCCAGTAACGTGGCTGAAGCCTCGGCCACAAATCTGACCGTGCTTTTCCAGGACACGCCGCCAGCGTCGCTCACGGCTGGGCCGGGCTCGATCGATTCGGGGGACTTTAGGATGCTGGAGGCAGTCTGGCGCAACGGCCGGCTGTGGACGTCGGCGTCGGCGGAGTGTCTTCCCGCCGGCGACGGCACCATCCGCTCCTGCGCGCACCTCACCGAGGTGAACACCGGCACCAGCGCCGTTGTCCAGGACATCATGTTCGGCGCCTCGGGGCAATACTACTCGTGGCCGGCGATCAGGACCGACCCTTCGGATAACCTGTATGTCTCGCTCACTCACACGAACTCGTCCATCTTCGCCGAGGCGGTTGTCGCCGGCCGGCTGGCCAGCGACCCGCTGAACACGATGGCCGGGACGACCTTGTTGCGGGTAGGAGACGTCGTTCAGACCTCTACGCGCTGGGGGGACTACCTGGGCGCCGCCGTTGACCCCTCTTTGCCCTCCTGCGTCTGGGTGGTCGGCGAGTACGCCAAGAGCAACCTCTTCGGCTCCGCCTGGGCCTGGGGTACCTACATCGCGGGCACCAGCTACAGCGGCGGCTGCGTGGCCGCCACGCCTACGCCGACGGCCACGCCCACCGCTACGCCTACGCCGACGGCCACGCCTACGCCCACGGCCACGCCGACGGCCACGCCCACGGCGACGGCGGCCGGTTGCGAGGCCGGGTCCGATAGCGACGGCGATGGCTACAACAACGACCTGGAATGCCTCATCGGCACGGACCCGCTGGACAACTGCGGCGGGGCCAACACGTGGCCGCCCAACATCAACAACAACTCGCCGTCCACCAACAAGATCGACATTCTGGACGTGAACGCGCTGGCGCCGCCGGTGTTCCTCAGCGTGGCGCCGGGGCCTCCCTACACCGCCAGGAAGGACATCGGGAGGGCGCCTGCTTCCACCAATGGGAAGATCGATATCTTCGACGTGAACAAGATGGCGCCGCCGGTGTTCTTCTCCACCTGCGTGCCGTAGGGCGAGGAAGGGGGAAGGAGGAAGGGGGAAGGAGGAAGGGGGAAGAGCGGGCCGCTCAGCGATGCCGCCTGACCCACCACTCCGCCACCCCCCAGATCCCTTCGCGTACGGCCGAGTGCGGTCTGCTGCCTGGTGGCCGCTCAGGATGACAGGGCGCCGGATGGCGCCGCCGGTGTTCTTCTCCACCTGCGTGCCGTAGGGCCAGACAGGGGACAGGAGACGAGGCGGGTGAGGGGAGCGCGTGCGATAATTTAGGGGTGAGCACCGCAGCGGCCGAGCAGGCCAGTCGATATGTGAGGGGAGCGCTCCTGGGCGCGGCGGTCCTGGCGGCGCTGA
>JACPQO010000053.1 GCA_016190405.1 Chloroflexota bacterium
GTCGCAGGCCTCTCTGACGAAGAGCCGCATGTCCGTGGCCACCTGGTCGTTTCGGGAGCGGGCGGTGTGCAGCCGGCCGGCCGCCTCGCCGATCTTCTCCCGCAGGCGCGCCTCGATGTTGAGGTGAAGGTCCTCCAGTTCGAGGCGGAAGGGGAACTCGGCCCGCTCGATCTCGTGGCGGATCTCCTCCAGCCCCCGCACGATGGCCTCGGCGTCGGCGGGAGGTATGATCGCCTGCCTGGCCAGCATGCGGGCGTGCGCGATGGATCCGGAGATATCGTGCCGGTACAGCCGGCGGTCGAAGCCGATGGAGGCCGTATATTCCAGGGCGCGCCGGTCCAGGCCGCGGGCGGTGGGGCTTTCGGTCGGTTTGCGTTCGGCCATCGTGGGGCCATTATACGGCACCACGATGCTGGCGGTGGGTTCAGACCAGCTTGTGCTGCGCGGCGTAGACCACGGCCTCCAGGCGGCTGTGGACGCCGAGCTTGCCCAGGATGTGCTCGATGTGGTTGCGCACAGTGGCCGCCTGGATCCCCAAGGTGCGGGCCATCGCCGGGACGGGGGTCCCGCAGGCCAGCAGGCGCAAGACCTCCAGCTCCCTACGGGTGAGCCGCGGGGCTGGCACCGGATAGGGGCCGCCAGCGGCTTGCTCCTCCGCCGCCTCGCGCCCGGGTTGATGGTGGCTAACGGCCTCGATGGTCTGCTGCGCCAGCATCTCGGCCTGCCTTCGCCGAGTGACGTCGCGAAACAGGTGCACCGCCAGGCGGCCCTTGCCAGCGGGGTCATCGACGGCCATCACGCTCACGTTCAGCCAGACCGTCCGTCGGTCGACGCTGCGAGAACACACGTCATAGTTTTGGATCCTGCGGCCGCTCTTCACCGCTTCGATGGTCGGGCAGCCCCGGCGGCAAAAGGGATGGCCCTCGTAGTCCCCTCCGGCGATGACATCGTAGCAGTAGCGGCCCAGCACCTCCTGCGCCTCGAAGCCCAGCACCTTCCCGGCCGCCCGGTTCCAGAAGATGATCCGCTGCTCCCCGTCCACGACATGCGCTCCGTCCGCTGTGGACTCGAACATGCGTAGCAGTTCCTGCCGGGAAACGCTTGCGGCCCTCGCCCTCCTGGTCACATTCTCACCTCCGACTCGCACCCTCAGCTTCCCCCGTGAAGGCCCACCTGTCTGTCATGCAGCGCCGCATCTTCTTGTCAGGCTTTGTCCGACAGATACCCCTCGAAATGATTCAAATGACGGATGCGTGAAAAATTTCACTTCCGCTAGACTGTCTGATGGCAAGTTGTAACATGCCCTCTCGGAAAGGAGTCCAGCCATGTCCTTCCCCGCCGAGATGCCCGCCCGCCAGCGCCGGGTGCTGATCGCCGCAGGCTTCCTCATCGTCCTCGTCGTGGCCGCCGTTTTCGCCGTGCTCGCAGTCTATGCCCTTGACGGAGGTGACGGAGCCGAGGCGCAGACGGTCCGCGAGTACAACCTGGAGGTCGTCCCCGCCGATATCGACTACGGCGGCGGCAACATCTGGCACGCCTGGACCTATAAGCTCGCCGATGCCCCCGCCGGCACCGTCCCCGGCCCTACCCTCACCGTCACCGTGGGGGAGAAGCTGGTTGTCCACGTCAAGAACAACCTGGACCTGGTCCACAGCCTCCACACCCACCTGTCCAACTACGACCAGGAGTCCGACGGCAGCCAGGCCAACATCATCAGCGGCAAAGGGGCCGGCGCCATGATCCCGCCCGGCGGCGAGTGGACCTACGAGTTCGAGCCCACCGAGCCCGGCATCTTCTTTTACCATTGCCACTCCGCCGACGGCGAACTGATGATAACGCAGCACATCCACCAGGGCCTGTACGGCGCCATCATCGTCAAGGCGCCCGACGAGCCCCCCGTCCGTGACGAGGTCATCTTCATGTCGGAGATCGGCCACGAGACCGAGGGCGACAACATCCCGCCCTTCATCATGAACGGCCTGGGCCTGCCCGGCGGCGAGCACACTCTGGAGGCGGCGTTCCGCGACGGCGGGTTCGACGCCGTGGCCGCCCAGCTCAACAAGACCGTCCCCGCCATCAGCGCCAAGACCGGCGAGGAGATGCGGGTCAGCGTCTTCAACATAGGCGATCAGATCCACAGCTTTCATGCCCACAGCGTCAACCACTTCTCGGAGCAGGCGATGCCCGGCCGCATCTGGCCCAACAACGTCCTCCCCCTGGTCCCCGGCGCGGCCGACACCCTACGATTCACCTTCACCAAGCCCGGCTTATGGCTCTTCCACTGCCACGTCGTGGCCCACGCCGATGCCGGCATGATCGGGCTGTTCATCATCGAGGAAGGGCAACCGCCGGGGCAGCAGTGACGGCCCCAAAGGCTCGTGGTTGAGGGCGCGCGCGTCCACCCGCCTGAGCGACTCTAAGGCGTGGGGCCCGGCGATGACCCGGCGCTGGGCGTAGCCGTCGCGGTGGTCGTCGGCTGCGGCCTCGCGGTGGCCGTCGGCGTCCCCGTCGGCGTCGGTGTCGCCGGAGGGGTGGCGGTGGCCGCCGGCGTTGGACTGGGTGTCGGGGCGGGCGTGGCCGTCGCCGCCGGCGTCGCTGTGGGCGAAGGCGTGGGAGTGACATCGGGCGCCTCCCCCAGCAACTGGGCGACGGTGACGAAGCGGTAACCGGCCTGGCTCAGACCGGCGATGACCTGGGGCAACGCCTCGTAGTCCCCGCGGGCGCTCACATGGAACAGGACGATGGCGCCGTCGCGGGCGTTGGCGAGGACATCGGCGGCGACCTGCTGTGCAGACTTGCCGCGCCAGCCTTGCGGATCGATGGACCACATCACGTTGTAGCGGTAGCCGATCTCACGGACGTCAGCCAGCACCGACGAGTCGTAGGCCCCGTATGGAGGCCGGAAGTAGGGCTTGGTGGAGACGCCCACCAGGCCCTGGATCAGGGAGTCGGTCATCTCCACCTGCTGCTGCCGCTGCTCGCGACTGAGCTTGGTGAAGGCCGGGTGGTCCCAGGAGTGGTTGATGATGAGGTGCCCCTCCGCGAAGATGCGCTTGAGGAGAGCCGGCTGCGCCTTGGCCCACACGCCGGTCACAGCGAAGGTTGCCTTGATCCCGTCTTGCCCAAGCAGATCAAGGAGCTGGGCGGTGTGACCGGCCCCGCTGTCCATGTCGAAGGTGAGGGCCAGAGCGGACTGGCCACCGTCGCCGCGTCTCACGGCAATCGCCGTAGGCGCAGCGGCGACCGGGCCGCGGGCCGGAGCGGGATTCGGGTTCGCTGCCGCAACTGGTGGTGGCGTCGCCGTCGCCGTCGCCATCGCCGTCGGCGTGGGCGTCGGGGTAGCCCAGGGCGTCGCGACGGCCAGCGAGAGGAGCGCGGCGAACGGCGCCGGCTTGGGCGAGGCGGTAGCAGGCGGGGAGGAAGGCAGCGTCGGCCCGCAGGCGATGACGGCCGCGAGACCTGCCAGGGCCACCAGCAACCGGAAGAGGCCGGGGCCGCGCGTTACGAGGGGCATTCGCGGTTAAAGACAGGTAGACCCTTCAGGTCGCTCAGCGTCTCGATAGCGTAGTCCGGCGCCAGGGGACCTTCCAGCTCGGGCTGGTCCTCGGTCTCTTCCACGGGCTCCCCGGCCGGGGGCCGCCGCCATACCGCGATCATCCCCAGCGTCTTCGCTCCCTCCACGTCGGCGCGCAGGCTGTCGCCCACCATCACCGTCTCCTCGGGCTCGATGGCCATGTAGTCCAGCGCGTACTGGAAGATGCGCGGGTGCGGCTTCATGTACCCGATGTCACAGGACACGGCGACCACCTCGAACAGCTCCGTCAGCCCCAGGTCCCGCATCTCCTGCTGAAAGCGAGGCCCGCCGTAGCCCCTGTTGGTCACCGAACCCAGGCGGTAGCCCCGGGCCTGGAGCCAGCGTAGCGTCTCCAGGGTATCCGGGAACAACGTGCGGCCCAGGAAAGCGCCGCCCAGGTTCCAGGCCTCCCACAGCTCCTCGCCCTGGGCCGGCGTTAGAGCCAGCCCGTGGCGGCCCGCCACCCGCCGGCACAGGTCCGGGTATCCGGGGTCCAGGCAGTCGCCGTGGAAGGCCCGCGACGTCTCCTCTTCCACGGCGAACCGGATGTCCCGGCCCAGGAACCGATGCTCGTCCGCCACCTCGATCCCCCAGCTCTCCAGCAAGGACGTGATGCGTCCCACCGTCTCGCCGCGGATGACCTCCACAGGTGGCATCCTGGGGAAGTGCCACAGGGTGTCGCCCAGGTCGAAGAGGACTGCCCTAATCATGGTTCAGGAGGGGCAGCTCCGTAAGCTGCCAGAGGCTATCGATGACATAGTCGGGCTCAAACGCCGGTTCCAGGCCGGCGCGCATCAGGGCCCGCTCGATCTCGGGGAAGCCGTCGCTCCGGCGCTTCCAGACTGCCGTCATTCCCAGCGCCTTGGCCCCACCGACGTCGGCGCGCAGGCTGTCACCCACCATCAGGGTCTGCTCCGGCGGCACGTCGAGGGTATCGAGCGCGAACCGAAATATCTCAGGATGGGGTTTGATGAACCCCAGGTCGCAGGAGATCGCCACCACGCCGAGGAAAGGCTCCAGGCCGTCCTGGCGCAGCCCCTCCAGGAACGGCGGCCCGCCGAACAGAGTGTTGGTCACGCAGCCCAGCCGGAAGCCGCGGCCCTTCAGCCAGGCCAGGGTCTGCATGCCATCGGCGGCCAGAGTCCGGCCCAGGGCCCTTTCGTCGATGCGGCACGCTTCCCACAGTTCGCGGGCCTGTGCCTCCACCAGGCGAATGCCGCGGGCCGCGGCCGCCTCCCGTGCCACAGACCACAGGGGAGGGAGGGCGCAGTCGCCCCGGTACGCCGCCAGCTCCGCGGCCTGAGCGGCCTCGTACGCCTGGCGAGCCAGCGAGGCGTGGGGCGCGAGCCCCCAGGAGTGCAGGAGGGCGTCCACGCGAGCCTGCGCCAGACGCAACCCCTGGTCCAATGCTGCTTCGGGGCTGTGCGTCAGGGTCTCGCCCAAGTCAAACAGGACGGCCGTGATGCGGGACTTCATAGCTCCTTGGGGTCGAATCGCCGGACGGCCGGGATCGCGTCGAACGCGCGGTCCGTAGAGATTATCCCCTCGAGGCCGTGCACCATCACGACAGCGGCGTGAATGGCGTCGCGTGGCGAGAGCTGAGGATGCCCGAGAAGAACGTCCCTCCCCACCCGCACCTCGCGCAAGGTTACGGGGAAAGGCTCGGGGAGGCCCGCCATGATCCTATCGACTAGCTCAATGCCGTCGACATGGCGCCCGCGCCGCCAGAAATGATAGAGGACCTCCTGTAGCAGTTCCGTATCTATATTGACATCGTGCTCTCCCAAGAGAAACTCTCGGGAGAGGCGGGCGCACACTTCCTTGAATTCGTGAGGGCGGCCCACCGCGTAGATGAAGACGCTTGTGTCAATCAGTCTCAAGGGATTTATCGATCTGCCTTACCCGCTCCTCGATGATCTCGCGCTTGACGTCCTCCCACTCCCCACCAATGTCTTCGAAGGTCTGCGAGGCGATCCACTGCGCCGCCTTGCGCCGCTCCTCTTCCGTGGGGCGCACGACATACTTCTCGACGGCCTCGCGGACGACGGAGCCCACGGAGCGTCCCTTGGCATGAGCGATATCCTCCAGGCGACGGTACTCGGCCGGGTCAAACAGTATCTCGACTCGCTTCTTGAGGGCCATGTGACCTCCGTATGCCTACGGATATGCTAGCCTTGGACCGGCTGTCCGTCAATGGCCTGACCGCCGCTCACGGCGCCAGCACCTGCGGCACCGAACCGATGCCGTACCCCTGCGCCCGCAACCCAGCGATGATGTCCGGCAGGGCGCTGGCGTCCTGCGAAGCGGAGCCAACGTGGAAGATGTATATCGCCCCCGCCTCTGCCAGGCTCAGGCAGCGCTGCACGATCTCCTCAGCCGGTATCCCCTGCCAGCCCCGCGAGTCCACCGTCCACATGACGTTGTACCAGTAGCCGCGGGCGTAGATATCGGCGTTGACCGAATTGTCGTAGTCGCCGTATGGAGGGCGGAAGTACGGTTTGGTCGTGGCTCCCGTGAGCTGCCTGACGATCCCCTCCGTGCGGTCGAGCTGCTCCCAGCGCTGGGCCTGCGTCAGCGGCGGCTGGCCCGTCGAAAGTCCCGTGAATGAAGGGTGGTCGTACGAGTGGTTGATGATGTGGTGCCCCTCCTGGACGATACGGCGAAGGAGCTCCGGGTTCTCCTCCGCCCACTTGCCCGTGACACCGAAGCTGGCGGTGATGCCGTTGGCCTTCAGAGTGTCCAGGATCTCTGCTGTAAAGCCGGCGTCGGCGCCGGCGTCGAAGCTGAAGGCCACGGCCGCCCGGCTGGGATCGCCCTTACGGATAACCTGCGCCGGGCCCGCCGGCGGCGACGGCGTCGCGGTGGCCGTATCCGTGACTGTGGCCGGCGCCGTCTCGGTTGGTGTCACCGTGGCGCTCGCAGTGGGTGCAGGCGACGGCTGCGGCGACGCCGCTGGGGTGACCGTGGCGGAAGGAGTCAGGGTTGGCGCACCGGCCCCGCCGCCGCAGGCCGCGACGAACAGCAGTAGCGCAGCGGCCAGCCAGCACGTCAAACCCCCTCCGCTCCAGGTCACTACTGGCATCCCGAATGGACAACGCGCGCGGACTGTAAAGGGAATCGGCTGCGGCGCCAAGACGGCGCAATTATGCGGGACGCACAGGGTCCCCGGTCCGGATCACGCCCTCCCGGAGGACTTCCGCCCGCAGCCCGCCGCGGTGCACCAGGGCCGGCAGCACCTTCTCATCGGTAAGCGACGCCAGGTGCGCGCAGGGCTCACACAGGCGCACGCCGCGCAGGACCACCTGGCCCACGGCGAACTCGCGGCCCACCAGGTGGTTCAGGGCCACACCGCGGGTCACGATGTTGCGGCGGGAATCGCCGGGTCCCAGCTTGACGCCGTAGTCCCGCGCGGCCGCCTCGACCGCCTCGATCTCGATGAGGGTCACGTCCCGGCCTTGCCCCGGCTCCCTCGCCGGCCTGCCGAAGTGCCGGTCGCCCTCCAGGCCCATGCCGGCCACAACGCGCACCTCCGGCACCGGGCGGGTCGGCTCGCCCCGGCCGTCGGCGATGTGGATAGATTCGACGAACCCGCTCGACATGTCGCCTGCCTGTCTAGGAGGAACGCTCAGGTTCCTCTGTCATCATCTGAGCCTGCGCCTGCACCCGCACCGGCAGCCCCCAGATGTGGATGAACCCCACCGCCGCCGTCCGGTCGAAGGCATCGGCCTTGTCGTACGTGGCCAGCGAGAAGTCGTACAGGCTGCGCGGCGACTTCCGCCCCACCACCGTGGCGCTGCCCTTATGCAGCCTCACCCGCACGGCGCCGGTTACGTGCCGCTGCGTGGACTGCACGTAGGCCGCCAGGTCCTGGTGGTGGGCCGTGAACCACAGCCCGTTATAGATCAGCTCCGCGTACTCCTGGGCGATGCGGGCCTTCAGCCGCAACTGATCCTTGGAGAGGGTCAGCGCCTCCAGACCCTCGTGGGCGGCCAGCAGGGTGACCGCCGCCGGCGCCTCGTATATCTCCCGCGACTTGATGCCGAC
>JACPQO010000054.1 GCA_016190405.1 Chloroflexota bacterium
CGGCTGCTGCATCTTCAGCTCCACCGGGTCCTCGATGGTCACGACCCGCTCGCTCTCCGGGATGTAGGCCGACATGGCGTTGAGGAAGGTGGTCTTGCCGGTGCCGGTACCGCCGGAGATCAGGATGTTCAGCCTCAGCTTCACGCAGGCTTTGAGGAACTCCACCATCTCCTCGCTGATGGTCCCCGCCTTGACCAGGTCCTCCATGTTCAGTTTGTCGGCCCGGAACTTCCGGATGGTGATGGATGGGCTCTTGGGGGAGACCGGCGGGATGATTACGTTCACACGGGAGCCGTCAGGCAGACGGGCGTCCACCATGGGCGACGACTCGTCCACGCGGCGCCCCAGCGGGGCTATGGTCCGCTCGATGATGCGCTGGATGTGGTCCGCGTCCCGGAAGCGTACGTCGCTCAGGTAGAGGATTCCCTCGCGTTCGAAGTACACCTCGTCGGGCGCGTTGACCATCACCTCAGAGATCGAGGGGTCGCGGATCAAGGCGTCGATGGGGCCCAGGCCGACCACCTCGTCCACCACCCGGGACACGATGTGGTCGCGGGTGATGCCGCCCACGCTGGGCATCTCGCGGCGGAGCACGGTTTGGGCCGCCTGCTCCACCACTTTGCGGCGCTCGTCGGCCGGCATGGCGCCGATCTGCTCGGCGTCCAGCTCCTCGATCAGCGTCTGGTGCAGCCGGAAGATCAGCTGCTCCATGTCCTCGTTGTAGCGGCCCGGGGTGACCCGGGCCGAACCGGGTCCGGGCCGGGCCGCCGGACCCTGGGACTTGCTTGGCTGCCACCTCGTCATCTAGCTACTCCACCTTCACTTCCGACTTCTCTTCCGTCATCTGTCCCAGGATGCGGCTGAACAGGCCGCCGCTCTTGTGCGGCTCTCTGCGTGAGGAGGGCTGCTGCTGCCGCACGCCGCTGAGGGCGTAGGCCATCTCCACCATGCTCTCGGCCGCCTTGGACTGGGGTTTGGCGACCACCACCGGCATGCCCAACTGCGTGGCCATGCTGATGTTCCGGTCATAGGGAATCGACCAGAAGACTTCCCGGCCCAGCATCCGCTTCACATCCTGGGGCTGCACGTTGGTCGCCTCGTTGGTGGCGTTGATGACCAGCTTGACCTTGTCCTGGGGGAAGTTCCAGGAGCGCAGCATGTCTATGGCCAGGAGGGTGTCCTTGAGGCTGGCCATGTCCACCGTTGCTACCAGCAACACCAGCGTCGCCAGCTCCAGGGCCCGCGCCACTATGTCGTTGAAGGTGCCCGGCGTATCCAGGATCACGTAGTCATACGTCTGGGCCAGGAGCGACACCACGCGCTCAATGTGTCCGGCGTGGATGCTCCGCCAGTCCGTGGGCCGGATGGGCGCCGGCAGGATCGCCACCCCCGTGTTGTGGGAGTAGATGCAGTCCTGTAGCAACTCGCGGTTGATCTCGTCCTCGGGCATCGCCAGGTCGGCGATGCTGCGCTCCACGGGGATGTCCATGAGGATCGCCACATCCCCGAAGCGGGTGTCCAGGTCTACCAGGACTACGGACTGGCCCGTCTTCTGGACCAGGGCCGTGGCCAGGTTGGTCGATATCGTGGTCTTGCCGATGCCGCCCTTGGCGCCGAACACCGTGAGCACGGTGCCGCAGGCTATCGGTTCGTCGCTCTCGCCCGAGATGCGCGCCCGTCGCCTCTCTTCCTGTGCCAGCACGGTGTGGACGGACTGAATAAGCTCCTCTTCCTTGACCGGCATCACCAGGTAGTCCTTGACGCCCGCCAGCATCGCCTTGCGCATGCTGTTGGGATCGCGGATAGAGGAGTAGGCGACGATCGGCGACTGAGGCAGCAGGTCGGCCACCGCCTCCACCGTCTGCAGGGCCCGCGCGACGGGCTCCTCGATGGCAATGACCACCACGTCGGGCCCGGTCTCCTTGGCCAGGGATACTGCCTCGATCCCGTAGCCAGCCTCACCCAGGACAGCGAAGCCCGAAAGGGCCAGCATCTTCTGGATCTCGGCCCGGCTATTGGAATCTTGGTCGATTATGGCTACTCGCGGATTACGCGCCATCGTCTCCTCACGCCCCTGGAATCACACCGCAGATAGGAAGCTGGTCGGACTGGCCGTGCTCCCCGAAGGGGCGCACCGACACCCACAATTGGTTCTCCACCTTCGCCTCGTCCACGCTTTGCTGGGCCGCCGCCAGCCACCAGGCCTCGTCCGGCGTTACGGCCAGGGTGGCCGCTGTCGCCTCAACATCCGTGCTGGCGGCAGCCACGCCGCTGGAGCCGGCGCCGGTGGTGGTCTTCTTGACCTGGGTCCCCACGGCCAGCACCTCCACATCCTGCACCACATAGCAGCCCGCGCCGGGAGTGAGGAAGGTGAACCCCTCTTCCACGCCAGGGGCTGACCTGGTCAGGATTATGTCCACGTAATCGCCCGGCCTCAGCAGGCCGCCCACCGAAGCCACGTCGCTCAACCGGATGGCAAAGGCCCGCTTCCCTTCCGGCACCAGGAAGGATAGCGGCGGGTTGTCCCCGAACTGGGCCAGCGCCACCGCCGTCGCCGTCACCTTAGCCGGGAGCACCTGCTCCCCGGCCGCCAGGGGCACCTGCGTCACCTTGCCCACCGCCTGAGTCGAATCGGTGAGCACGTTGGCCAGCACCGCGTCCTCAGGCAGATTCTTCACCGTCACCATGTCGGCGGTGATGCGGGTGTTGGCCGGGATATCCCGGGAAGCCACCACCGCCGGCTTAGTGACGCCGCTGACGGTGCCACCGCCGTTCCCGCCGGCCTGGCTCAGAAACACGCCGACCAGGACGGCGCTGACCACGCCGAGCACGAGCGCCAGCAGCAGTAGCGCCCGGTTGGATCCGCCGCCGATAGCTAGGTTCTTGATCATGGGCTCTTCCCCTTCAAATTGGTGTCTCTGTGTTCTGTCAATTCAAAATAGATGACGCCGCCACCGAAGGCATCGTTACATGGCGGCAGGCCCACCACGCCAGCCTACCTACCGCGCCGCGTCCGGCGGCGGGGCCACGACCTCGAAGCCCGCGTACTCGCCGCGCTGGTAGTGCCCCGGCTTGTTGCAGTAGATGACGTACTTGCCGGGTGCTATGGGCTCGATCTCGAAGATATCGCTGTTTCCCCCGGCCAGCGGCTCCAGGCTGGCCACCAACTGGCTCTGCGCGATCACCTTGTTCGTCACCGGGTCTACCGGCAGCGCTCCGGGCTCGCCATCCCAGCGGGCCACCTCTATCTTGTGCTCCTCCTCGCCCAGCGCCCTCACCTCAAAGTAGACCTCCTCAGCCTCCATACGGGTGTCGGCAATGGTCAGGGCGCCCTCAGAGACTTCCACCTTGGTGTACCAGGCCACCAGGCCGGGGGACTTGTCGTCCAGCGCCTGCACAGACCCTCCAGGCGTGCGCCTGGGGATAGGGGTGTTGGACGCTGCAGCCGTAGCCGCCGGGCCCGTTGCCGATGGCGCCTCGCTGCCCTGAGGGCCCTGCTCTGCTTGGCTGCCGCTGCAGGCCAGCAGCAGCAGTGCCGTGGCGGTCATCGCGACGGCGATCGCCAGGCCGCGGATCGAACAGATGCTGTGGTTGACCGAACTTCTCATACTTACCTGCCCCCTCAGATGTTCTCGATTAATCCTGCCGTCCATACTTACTCTGTGAGTTTGAACCCGGTGCCGAACAGCCCCGACGACTGGAACTGGAACGTGGTATTGGCCCCGACGATGTTGATCATCCCGGCCACGATTTGCATGTTGGCAGTCCCGCTGGCCTCCACCTTCACCATCACGTCATCGTGGGGCGCGTACAGGGTGCCCGACAGCCCATCTATGCCGTTGCCCGGGTCAATGTAGATGTCCTTGCTGTTGAGGCGGTCCTGAAAGATGACCATCCCCATATATGGCCCGCTGGCCATCGGCCCCATGGTGATTGAGCTGGAGGAGTCCAGGTCGATGTTGTCGAAGCCCTTCCCCTGGGAGTTGGTGTTATAGATCAGCACGTGGGGCGCGTTCAGGGTGGCGTTGCCCGTCACCTCGAAGCCACCGCCTCCTATGTAGTAGATTCCATCCGCAAGCGTCACATCGGCGTTGCCGCTAATCTTGATGCCCCCGTAGTAGATGCCCGGCTGGATCGTGGTGACCGTGTTCCCCTGGATCTTCAGTTGCGATGCCTGGGTGGGCGTGCCGCGCTGCACCGGCAGGGTGGCGGGGTCTGGCGCCACCAGGTCGGCCGCCGGGTCAGGGATCGCCTGCTGGCGAATCAACGGGTCAGGGTTCACGGTGGCACCGTCGTGGGTCTCCCAGCCACCCACGACGTACACGGCCTGGGCCTCGATATGGCCACCGGCCCCGAAGATGTCGAAGGCGTCGCCGTAGCCCGGCGGGAGGGCTCCCTTACCCTGTCCGTCGGCACCGTTGCACGAGTTGACGTATATGCCGCCGTTGACTGTCAGGGTCCCGCCAGCGTTGATCAGCAGGGTGTGGTTCTTGCAGTCATCGCGCAACGAGATGAAATTGTAGGGGGGCACGTTTTGCGGAAAGGCGCCAGCCACCGCCCGCGCGCTCACCGTCCACAGGGCGTTGGTCAGGGGAGCGCGGAACACCGGCGCCTTATCGGTGCTGACGAGCACCTCGACGTAGCTGGAGTCGCCGGCGCTGGGCCCGCTGGCCGGCGGGATGTTGATGGTTATGCTGGCCTGAGGGCTCTGGTAGCCGTGGGCCGCCAGGTACTCCGTGGCCTCTGCGATGGCCGCGGGGGCACTGCCGCTCTCCCCCAGCTCCTGGGCGCCGGCCAGCGCGGCCGCGTCGGCGGCGTTCTGGGCGTTCCGGCGCTCCTCGAAGGCCAGGCCCACGTCGATCACCATGGCCACGAACCCCAGCAACACGGCCAGGGCCAAGACGAAGAGGATCAACATCTGCCCCTGCTCTTGCCGGGAGCCGGATGCTGTCCCGCCTTCACTCAGGTGATTCATCCTCGCCCTCTCTCGTACACCGGCCGCTCCCCCTCGGGCCGCGGCCCTTACTCCACCAGCTCCAGCACGGCGGCCTCAATGAAGAGAGTTGCGGCGTCTTTGACCTTGGCCGGCGAGGAGTGGATGCCCTGCACGGGACCATTAGAGCCGGCGAAGTCGGTCAGGCCGAACTGGATGGGCCCGGTGCAACTGGCGTAGTCGCTGGCTGGCACCTTGAACTCGTAGATTATCTCCCAGACCCAACCGGAGTACTGGGGGTCGCAGGTCGGGTACTTGGGACTGAAGGGGGGTGATTGGGTCAGAGGGTCCTCGCCGGGGTTATCCCCCCAGCCGCTCTCCTGGGGGTGCTCCAGGTTCCACTCCAGGGAGCTGGCGGACTCCGCCGGCCCTTTCACCAGGACCGAGCCGTCACCGCTCAGGGCGTCAGAGACCCAGTCCCCCTGGCTGCCCGGGCGCAGGTAGTCTTGCACAAAGTCGTGCACGGCCGTGCCGTCGCAGGTCACCTGGAAGCGGGCGCGGTCGCTGCCCTTGAGGGCATTGAACGTGTGATCGCTCCACCCGGTCTGATAAAGACTGTGATAGTCGCTACTGCCGCCCTTCTTGCCGCCTCCCCCACCTCCGTAGACGTTCTCGTTGGAGACGCCGCCGGTGGGGTCGAGGGCATTCAGGCGCATGGCGAAGAAGAGATACGTGCCGTCGCAGGCGAAGAAGACGTCACCGTAGTCGGTGGACCCCGCCTTGAGATCGCCAATCTTGGTATAGCCGTCGCTGGTGGTGACCCGACCGTCAACGGTGGGAGAACCGCACGGGACGCTAGGGACGGTAACAGCAGGAGGCAGGCCGCTCCCCTCCCCCTTCTCGCACTCCTTCTTTTTCTTCTTGTCCTTGATGAAGTCGCAACTCACCTCTTCGCCGTCATCAGTCTGGGAGCCGGGGAGCCCAAGGGCCACCGCCCGCGCCGTGACGGCATAAGGCTCGTCCAGGAACAGGCCCAGGAAGGCCATGGGGGCCTTGATCATGCTGCTGACCTCAACATAGCCGCTCTGGCTGGCGTAGGGCCCGGCCAGCGGCGGTATGTTCACCTCTGTGCTCTCGGTATCGGTGTACCCGTTACGGTTCATGAACTCCAGCGCCGTGCCTATAGCAGCCGCCTTGGGCTCTCCATTCGACAGGTCCTGAGCGGCCGCTAGAGCGGCGGCGTCAACCGCGTTCTGAAGGCTGCGGCGCTCTTGGAAGGCCAGCCCCACGTCTATGACCAGGGCCACGAACCCCAGCAGCACGGCCAGGGCCAACACGAAGAGGATAAACATCTGTCCCTTCTGTCGCCGCGAGCCGGGTGCGGTCCCGCCTTCCCTCATGCGCGGCGCCCCCCTTCTACTCGAGCCGCATATCTGCGGTCGAGGATAAGTTCAGCGTTGGCCCGATGGTGTTCCCGCTTACGAACTGCATGAGGGCAGAGAGAGGAGTGATAAGGTCGTACTGGTAATCCACCACCACCACCACCGACCCCCCGGGCTGGCCCTGAGCGTTGGTGACGGTCACCGTCAGCTTGTTCATGTCCAGGGCGCTGGATGTGTCCTGCACCCTTTGCGTGATGGCCGCGGCATTGGCTCCCACCGCGCCCGTGCGGGCACCCTCGCGGGCCGAGTTGGTGATGGTGATCCAGGCGTTGAGCCCCAGGCCGAAGTCCACAATAGCAAACAAGAGGATCAGGAAGATGGGCAGCAGCAGAGCGAACTCCACCAGGCTCTGCCCGCGTTCTCCCCGTCCCCTCGCCCTTCTGGACCGTTTCCTTGTCAGCATGGGACTCCTTCGCCGGCTTCCATAGGGTGCGGCTTCAAGATGTGGCGTGGGGGTCATCCCGATCCGGATCGGGGCGACCCCCTCCGCCTGCATCGCCGGCGCCGATGACGCCGCCGGCCGTTTTAGGGCCCTCAAGGGGGCCCGTCGGCTCCGACTACAGGTCCCCAGCGATGCCTTCGAGGGTGCCGCCGAGAGCCAGCGCCAGCACTCCCAGGCTAATGACGGCCGCCACGGCGATGATGGCCAGGATCAGACCGTACTCGGCCAGGGCCTGTCCCGCTTCCCCGTGCAGCCGGGCCACGAACCGCGTCAGAGCCTCGTTGATCTTGGAGAACATGTCTCCTCCTTTCGCTCACTTTGTTCGCTCATCAGTCTGCGGGACGGATCGCTCCCGTCCCTTCCTATCCGTATCGATCCCTCGGTGCGTCGACCACCTCCTTCCGCACGCGCCCCCTGCCGGTACGGCCGGCTCGAAGACACGCACTCGATAAGGTTAGATGAACACCTTTGAATGGCTGTTACGCTTTATGTCCAGCGAGTGAACGAAATTTCACCGACCGGCTAATCGTGGCCTCCTGGCTGCGTTCCACTAGTAAGACGTGCTGTTGCGACAGTTGTTAGGGGCATTCCGGGAAAGGTTCGGTTAAGGTGGGCGTCCTCGCCGCCCTCATCGGCCTCGCCGTTGGCCACGCCTTCGACCTCCTGTTCGACCGTCTCTATAGCGGCGAGCCTGTGGGCGAGCCGCTATATCGTTGCTCCGCCTGCCGGGCCGCTCTGCGACCGGCCTTCGCCCTGCCCCTGCTGGGCTTCCTGTGGAGCCTGGGCCGCTGCCCGGACTGCCGTAGCCGATTGCCCTGGCGGGCCATCCTCCTGCCGGCCGGCAGCGCCGGCCTGTTCGCCGCTTCGGCCCTGGTCTTCCATGCGTTCGGGCCCGCCCTCCTGGCCGGCGCCTTCGCCACCGTCTTCCTGCTCCTCACCCTCACCGATATCCAGAGCCGCCTGATCCCCAACCGGGTGGTCTATCCCTCCATCCTGCTGGCCGCCGCTCTATCCTGGGCCTGGCCCGACACCTCCGTCGTCGAGGTCTTCGCCGGCGCCCTGGCGGCCGCCGCCATCGCCGCCGGCCTCTTGCTGTTCTCCCTTCCCTTCGGCGCCAACGCCTTCGGCTTCGGCGATGTGAAGATGATCGTGCTCATCGGCATGGTGACCGGGCTGCCGTCCGTCATCGTCGGCGTGTTCGTGGGCACCCTAGCCGCCGGCGCCGCGGCGGCCTTCCTGTTGCTGACCCGCCTCAGGAGCCGGCAGGACTACATCCCCCACGGCCCGTTCCTGGCCCTGGGCGCCGTGATCGCCCTTTTCTGGGGCAACGACATCTGGGACTGGTACGTTCACCGCTAAGCCACCGGTCCTCGGCTGCCTGTAACGTCACGATTCATCGCGCCGTCCTACCAATGGCAGGTCACAGATGCGTTCATCGGACGCCCTAGGCACTTCGCGGACATGGTTTCCCTACAGTTACCGTAAGTGGGGCAACCTGATCCCTGCCTACCTCTGGCTCTTTCTCATATTCAACCAGTTGGTCAATGCGCCGTTCCCGCCAGCCCCTTCTACGGTGCTGCTTGTCCTCCTCAACACAGTGGCCGTGGTCCTTTTTGTCGTCCGCCGTGACGCATCTCGAGTCGGCAATAAGCTCGACGCTGCCATCGCGTTCGCCGGCACCTTCGTGCTGGCCTTGCTGCGAGGGCCCGAACTGCGAGATACGGAGGTTCTGCCGACCATCATCCAGACGATCGCCCTTATGGGTTGGGCCACCTCCCTAATGGCACTTGGTCGCAGCTTTGGCCTTGTCGCGGCTGACCGGGGCCTGGTGCGGCACGGCCCCTACCGCTTCGTGCGACACCCCATCTACGCCTTCGAAGGCCTATTCTCCATCGGGTACATCGTGGCGGTCCCCACGTTCTACACAGCCATACTCATGACGATTTGGGGAGCGCTCCAGGTGATCCGCATCCTCCGCGAGGAGCGCATCCTGTCGGGGTACGAGGAATACAAGCGCCAGGTCCCCTGGCGCATCCTGCCCGGCGTCTGGTAGGGACCCTCACCGCTATCCCCTCTCCCGCGCGGCGGGAGAGCGAAGGCAGTTCGCGCCGTACCATTCGTTCCACGCTTTCGGGATGGTTGACTCGACCGCAGCTTGAAAGCTGCGGCATCGACGGCCGACGCTACATCTTTCAAAGCGTGGTGCCGTACACAAGATCATGAATCGCTGACCCGCTACCCGGGGAGTCCCGCTCCTTGACAGGCCAACCCGGAGGGGCAATCATACCCAATGACGGGCCGACCGGCCCGACTTCACTCGTCGCCCGTCGGAGGAGATCGCCCATGGACTGGCTTAAGCGCTCGCTGGATCCGGCTGCTGGCACCGCCCCCTCATCACCGCCCCCCGAAGCTCCCCTGGCCGCACCCGTAGGGCCGGCAGCGGTCCCGGGGCGGCTCGGCACGGACCGCTTCGGCTACTCCATGCCCGTCGACGCCCCCCTCTACCAGCGGCCCCCCTTCTACTACCGCGACGCCCGCGCCCTGACCATAATGTATGAGACCGACCCTGAGGCCGCCCAGGACCTGCTGCCGGAGGGGCTGGAGCTGCCCCTGCCGGCCAGCGCCCGGCTCATGGTCGTGCGCTACCCCTTCTCCACCTTCGGCCCCTACGACGAGGCGATCCTGGGGCTGGAGTGTCGCTGGCAGGGCCAGCCCCGGTTCTACATCGTTCACATCGTCCTCACAGCCGTGCCGCCGTTAGTGGGCGGCCGCGAGGTCTGGGGGTTCCCCAAGAAGCTGGCCCACATCGAGCTGCGCCAGGAGCAGGAACTCATCCACGGCCTCGTGGAACGGCCAAAGGGCACGCGCCTGGCCACCGCCGTCATGCGGCCCGAGCGCCCGCTGGAGCCTCCACCCACACCGGGCGGCGGCACCGTCTCCCTGCGGGTCATCCCCAGCCCGGAGGAAGGTCAGCCGCCCTCCCTGGCCCAGCTCATCGAGACCCCTACCCAGGACTGGCGCACCCACGAGATGTGGACCGGCAGCGGCACCCTCTCCTTTGACGCCCAGTCCGATCTGGACCCCTGGCACCAGCTTCCCGTCCGCCACGTCAAGGGCGCCGTCTACGCCCGCTACGACTTCACTCTGCCCTACGGCCGCGTTCTCAAGACCTACTGACGCCATGGCCACCAAGCCTGACAGCACCGATGGGACAGGCTTCCCCGGCCGCGCCGTAAGCCTGTCACCCATCGACATTGTCGACTACGACGCCAGTTGGCCCTCCCTTTATGAGGAGGAGCGCGCCCGCATTCAGGAGGCCATTGGAGCCTGGCTCGTCGATATCCAGCACGTGGGCAGCACCGCCGTCCCGGGCCTGGCGGCCAAGCCCATCATCGACATCGCGGTCGCGCTCCGCTCCCGCGCCGACGGTGAGCGCTGCATCGCGCCCCTGGAGGCGCTGGGCTAC
>JACPQO010000059.1 GCA_016190405.1 Chloroflexota bacterium
CTGCAGGCCGATGGCGCCCAGGTGGTGCTGGCCGCAGCCGTTGGGGCAGCCGCTGGCCTTGATGGTGATCTCCTGGACCAGGGGGTCGTCGAGGTTCCAGGAGACGACGGCGTCCCGCATGGCGCGGCCTATCCCCTGCGAAGAGGTGATGCCCAGCTTGCAGGAGTCGGTGCCCGGGCAGGCCACGGTGTCGGCGATGAGGCCGGCGTCGGGCGCGCCCAGGTCCAGGCCGACTAGGTCGGCGTGCAGGGCCGGCAGGGCGTCCTGTCGCACCCAGCGCAGCACCAGGTTCTGGTTCTGCTGGGTGCGGGCCATGCCGCCGCTGAAACGGCGCATGACCTCGGCCAGGCCGCGGAACTGCTCCGGCGACAGGTTGCCCAGGGGCACCGTCACCGTCACCGCCATGTAGCCGGCCTGCTTCTGAGGACGGACGTTGGTCGTGAGCCATCGCTGGAACTCGGGTGATGGCTGGTGGCCGTTCCGGGGCGGTTCGCCCACGGTAGGCCCATCGGGCGCCAGCTGGGTCAGGGCTTCCATGTCCAGGGGCTCCCAGGCCCAGGGCTGGGCCAGCTCTTCGTCCACCTGCCTGCGGAACTCCTCGATGCCGATCTTGTGGACAAGGAACTTGACCCGCGCCTTGTTCATGTTCTTGCGCAGGAAGTTGGTCAGCCCGCCCTCCCGGTCGAACACCTTGAGGCAGGCCTCCGCCACCCGGATGAACTCGCCGTCGTCGGCGCGGGCGAACTCCCAGACGACATCGGCCTGGCGCGGCATGGTCGATAGGCCACCGCCGACCACTATCTTGAAGCCGCGGACCTCGCGCCCGTTCTCCTGGCGAACCTCGGCGATGAACCCCATGTCGTGGAAGGGGGTGCCGGCGCAGTCGCTGGCGCAGGAGGAGAAAGCCGTCTTCCACTTGCGTGGCAGCTTCTGGCAGATGGGGTTGCGCAGCATGTTGCGGGCGTAGGCCGCCAGGTAGGGTGTGGCGTCGAACGCCTCGTCGGGGCAGGTGCCGGCGTAGGGACAGCCAGTGACGTTGCGGACCGTGTTGCCGCAGGCCTCCCGCGTGGTGAGTCCCACGCTGGCCAGAAGGCGCAGCACCTCCGGCGCCACGTCCAGGTTCACGAAGTGGAACTGGAAGTTCTCGCGGGTGGTGATGTGGCCGCGGCGGTAGCCCGAATACTTCTCGGCTACGACGGCGCAGGCGTCCATCTGGTCGGCAGAGACTCCGCCGTAAGGCAGCTTCACCCGTATCATCTGGTTGTCGTCCTGGCGCTGGCCGTAGATGCCGTGCATGAGGCGGAAGGGGCGGAACTCCTCCAGGAGCCCCCCTTCATCGGCACGAAAGCGCCGGGCCTCCCGCTCCACGTTTTCGATCTCCTCGTCCAGGGTGACGAAGACGTGGCCGGGCCGAAGGTCGGCCGGGACCTTGGGGTGGGCCTTATGACGCGGTTTCTCCTCGACCTGCATCGCTTCCCCCCGATCTAGGCAGTACAGTGCCGCAGGCGAAGTCTAGTTTGTCGGTTCAGTTAGTCAACATTGTACCGGCCAGGCCCTCCCTTGTCAAGGGTAGGGGTGGAGAAGCTGGTGGCGGTGTCGGCTAGGCGTCGGGCTTCGTCGGGTGTCGCCTCAGGCTGCGCAGGGGGCCGGCGGGCACCGGATAGAGCAAGCGCCGGGCTCGCAGCGCGGCTGCTATCTCCAGCAGGGGGCGGATCTCCGGCTTGGCCGCGGGGTAGCGGTCCGCCAGGGAGTCCAGGTCGCCCTCACCCCGTTCGATGGCTTGCAGGCACTCATCGAGGGCGGCGGCCAGGGCCAGCTCTTCGTCCGTCCAGCGCGCATCCATAGGTCCCCACATCCCCAGGTGAAGCTGCCGTCCGTGTGGTGCTCAACCATAACATAACCATTTCGTCAAGCTAAACGTTACACGGACCACGCGGGGAAGGGCGCGACTGTTGTCAAAAGTCCGCAGCTCGCAGCGGAGGCTGATCATCCGCGCAAGTGCCGTGCGAACTCTTCCCCTGAAAGACCAGCCTCCCTGATGATCGAAAGCATGAGGCTGCGCTTGAGTTCGCGGACGTGTCGCGGTATAGGCACCGGCCGGGGTAGCCCCGCCCTCCACATGACAGTGTGGCGCCGCCCCTCCCGGACCACTCGCAGTCCTGCCCTCTCCAGGGCTCGCACCATTTCTGACGGCGTCAGCACCGGCAGCCGTTCTTTCATGAGGGCCTTCATCCAAAACGGCCAGGTCGGGAATTTCCCCACCTGGCCTACGGTTCTTACGCTAGCTTAGCCTAGCGGCGTTCGGCTACACAGCCTACGTAACTCTCGTTGCCCCTCTCAGTCAACATGATCTCCTACAGGACGATTGCTTCCAGTTGTTGCGGGATTTCTAGCCCCAGCTCTTTTGCTGCCGCCAAACATTCCCTCAACGCGTCCTCGATGTTCACCAAAGCCTCCTCAAAGGTTTCTCCTTGGGAAACACACGAGGGATAGACAGGAACGGTCGCAACATAGCCGCCCTCTTGGGCGGCCTCGAATTCGTACTCGATGCCGTCCTTGATGACCTTGAACTTCTCCCTGGCGAGCAGTTTAGCCATCGATGAGATTATAGCATTCCCCCCGCCACGGCCGGCACGATGCTCACCTCGTCGCCGGCCTTAAGCGGGGTCTGCAGCCCCTGCTGGAAGCGGACGTCCTCGCCGTTGACGTAGACGTTGACGAAGCGCCGCAGCTGCCCCGTCTCGTCGCACAGGCGCTCCTGAAGCCCGGGGTACTGCTCCTCCAGGGCCTGGATGCAGGCGAGGAGGGTACCGCCATTGCCGGAGACGATGTCCTGGTCGTTGGTCAGCTTGCGCAGCGGCGTGGGAATGCGGACTTTCACGGTCATGCGCCAACCCTTCCAACCGTAGCGGAAGGCTTGTGGTCATCAACTGAATAAACCACTCCTGCGGATTGAAATCCGCAGCTTCCCTCGTAGCTGAGGGTTTCAACCCTCAGGGGCGAGTCTAGATAGCTAACGATCATCAGCCGTCCAAGGGCCCTGGAGGCCTAAAGGCCTCCGCTACACCTGGTCAACTCCAGTCTCCAACTTCCAATCTCCAACCGCCAAGCCTAACCCTCTACGATATCTCCCGGTACGGGGTCCACCCGCACCCCCTGCTCCTGCACCCAGCGGACCCCACGCTCGATCTCGGCCATCTCGCCCTCCACCTCCAGGACCACCCAGCCCCGGTCCTCGGTGACGTCGGCGCGGCGGATGTTGGTCACCAGGTCGAACTCCCGGCCCAGCTTCCAGATCACGGGCTCCTTGATGAGGTCGGTGGGAAATGTGAACTTGACCCGTTGCTTCGCCATCTCTCCTCGCTTCTCAGCCGCGACGGCTGGCCGGCAGCGCGCCCATTCGCTCGCTCAGCGCCTCCTCGAAGGAGCCCATGGTCGGCTGGACGGACAGCGGCGGCGGCAACCGCTGGGCCACCGCCTCCTGGGTCTTCAGGCCGGCCCCGGTTACGAAC
>JACPQO010000060.1 GCA_016190405.1 Chloroflexota bacterium
ACCCCCTACGAGGTCATGCTCTCCGAGTCCCAGGAGCGGATGTTGATCATCATCCGCCGCGGGCACGAGGAGGACGTGGCCGCGCTCTTCGACCGCTGGGAAGTCCCCTGCGCCATCATCGGCGAGGTGACCGGCGACGGCCACGTGCGCGTGCTCGACGGCGGGCGCGAGGTGGCGGACGTGCCGGTCGGGCTGCTGGTCGACGCGCCCCAGTACACCCGCGAGGGCGTGCCGCCGCCGGAGCTGGCCCAGATGTGGTCCCTGGACCTGGCCGCCCTGCCGGATGTCCTCCCCGCCCCTGGTGACCTGAAGGTCGCCGCTACGCCCCCCAAATCCCCCGTAGGGGCAGGTTTCAAACCTGCCCCTGCAACGTCCTTCGTCGCCAACGCCGCCCTCCTGCGCCTCCTGGCCTCGCCTAACATCGCCTCCAAGCGCTGGGTCTACCGCCAGTACGACCAGAGCGTGCTGTCCAACACCGTCATCGAGGCTGGCGCCGACGCCGCCGTCTTGCGCGTGAAAGGCACCGGCAAGGGGATCGCCGTCACCACCGATGGCAACGGCCGCTACTGCCACATCGACCCCTACCTGGGCGGCGTTATCGCCGTGGCGGAGGCGGCCCGCAACGTCGTCTGCGTGGGCGCCCAGCCCGTCGCCGTCACCGACTGCCTCAACTTCGGCAACCCGGAGCGGCCGGAAGTCTACTACCAGATGCAGGCCGTCGTTCAGGGCATCGCCGACGCTTGCCAGGCCCTGGGCACGCCGGTCATCTCCGGCAACGTCAGCCTGTACAACGAGACCGGCCAGCAGGCCGTCTACCCCACGCCGGTGATCGGCATGCTGGGCCTCCTGGATGACGTCACGGTCCACTGTCACATGGCCCTCGCCAGCGAGGGGGACGAAGTGTTCCTCCTGGGCTCGGCCCTGGAGCAGCCGGCGACGGCGCTGGCCGGCAGCGAGTACCTGAAGGAGGTCCACGGCCTGGTGGGCGGGCGCCTCGATATCGATCTCAGGTTGGAGGGCCGCGTCCAGATGGCGGCCCTGTCCGCCATCCGGCAGGGGATCGTCAGCGCCTGCCACGACTGCTCGGACGGGGGCCTCGCCGTCGCCCTGGCTGAGATGTGCCTGGCCTCCGCCGAAGGCGGATCCGCCTCTGGCAGAGGCGGCAGCGGTCTCGATGCCGCGAACGCTGTCCTCGGCCGGCGCCTGGACGCCGCCCTGTTCGGCGAGGCGCAGTCGCGCATCGTGGTGGCCGTGTCGCCCTCCCGGCGCGGCGACCTGGAGCGGGTCACCGAAGGGATGGGCGTGCCGCTGGCCTACGTGGGCCGCGTGTCCCCGCCTGAGGCGGGTTTCCGCCTGGGGCCCATCGACATTTCGCTGGCCGAGCTGCGGGACGCCTACGAGGGCGGCCTGGAGCGGGCGCTGACTGGCCGCTAGACACCGGTCGCGGTGGCCATCAGGAAATCGATGCCAGCCCATAATTTTGCCTATGGACTGATATTTGGCCAGGATTCTGCGCAGTCGCGGCTTGACAACTCGGAAAGGGTCTGATAGACATAAACGCATACACCTCCGTACTGGAAAGGGGGTCAGGGCCACCGAGTATTCACGCTTGACCCAGCCACTGCGAGAAAGCGATTCAGCCCAGACTAGGAGGGATTCTGTAATGCGCAAGAAGATACTGGCTTTCGTGTTTGCCTCTGCGTTGCTGGCGTCCTCGCTCGGCTTCCTGTTCGGCGCCGGCGCTGCTTCGGCCGACGCGGGCGGCTGCCCCAACGCCGCCTCCGCCAACGGGGCCGCGCACGCCAACGGCAACTCCGCCCACGGCGCTGCCAAGCAGCTCGACCGCGGCTGCTAGGGATCAGCGAAAGGAGCCGGGGCCATCGCGCTGATGGCCCCGGCTTTTCTTTTGGCCGTCCTCAGGCGCGGCAGCTGCGATTTAGTCAGCGGTCGTTTCTACGTCTTGATGCCCCACCTTTCAAGGTGGGGTAGCGTCATCAAACCCGGCGGCGGCACAGCTTGACGCCGCGCGTACATTCGTTCTAGAATCACCCCTGTGGACGAAATGTCGAAAAAGGTTGTGGATAAGCCCCTTGCCCCTGCAAGCGGGCCGCCCCCTATCATTAGCCCCGTAAGGAGAGTCGCATGAAGGTCGTGTTCCTGGAAGAGGTCGAGGGCACCGCCCGCGTCGGCGAGATCAAGAACGTCGCCGACGGCTTCGCCCGCAACTACCTCCTGCCCCGCAAGCTGGCCGCTCCCGCCACCGAGCATTACATCGGCATCGCCCAGGCCAGGGCCGAGAAAGAGGCCCGTCGCCAGGCCCGTCTGGACGAAGAGACCCGCCAGTACCTGGTCCCCAAGCTGGAGGGCAGCGCCATCACCATCGAGGTGCGTGTGGGCGAACAGGGCAAGCTGTTCGGCTCGGTCACGGCCCGCGACATCGCCGAGGCGTTACAGGAGGCTACCGGCGTGGAGCTGGAGCACCGGCAGGTCGACCTGCGGGAACCGATCCGCGAGGTTGGCCCTCACCAGGTTCCCGTCCGGCTCACCCGCAATGTGCAGGTCCAGGTCACGGTGAACGTCGAGCCCCTGGGCGGTCTGCCCGCGGACCTCGTGCCGGAAACGGCGGCGGCCGCTGAGGCCCAGAACGCCGACGCCCAGCGCCAGGCCGAAGAAGGCGCCCCGCTCACCAGCGGCAAGACCCGGGCGGGGCTGGAGGCCGTGGCGGAGGCGGCCCAGGTCGCCATGCCCCAGGAGGTCGCCGAAGTAGCCGAACCCGACGAGGAAGAGCTGGAGCACACCGGCGAAGCGGGCTGACCCGACCGGGACGTGGGGCCGGCGTGGCGAGGTGGCGGTGGCAGACAGCGTGCCTAGTAGTAGGTGGGAGCAGGCGAAAGCTAGATGGTCGTCGAGGCCGGACGGGCGGAGAAGCTGCCGCCCCACGATAT
>JACPQO010000006.1 GCA_016190405.1 Chloroflexota bacterium
CCAGGGGGCGATCATGGCCCCCACGGAAATCCTGGCCGAGCAGCACTTTCGGACCTTCAACCTCCTCCTGGAGCCTGGGTCGAAAGGGGAAGGCCCCGGCGGGCCCTGGTTTCAGGCGGCGGGACCCGGGTATGTGGCCTTGCAGCCGCCCTACATGCAGCGTCCGCTGCGGGTGGCGCTGTTGACGGGAAGTCTCAAGGCCTCTGAGAAGGCGGCGGCGCAGGGGGCCATCGCCCGGGGCGACGTGGACATCGCCATCGGCACTCATGCCCTGATCCAGGGAGAGGTGGAGTTCGAGCGGTTGGGCCTGGCCGTCGTCGACGAGCAGCACCGCTTCGGGGTGGTGCAGCGCGCGGCCCTGCGGGAGAAGTCCGGCGGTGCAGCCCACGTGCTGGTGATGACGGCGACGCCCATCCCCCGCACGCTGGCCCTCACCGTGTACGGAGACCTCGACCTCACCGTCCTGGACGAGATGCCGCCTGGCCGGCCGCCGGTGAAGACCTACCGGCTGCGCCCCGACCAGCGGGAGCAGGCGTATGACTTCCTGCGTAAGAAAGTGGCAGAAGGCCGGCAGGCGTACGTCATCTGCCCGCTGGTCGAGGAATCGGAGGCGGTGGCCGCCAAGGCCGCGGTCCAGGAGTACGAACAGCTGTCGAAGGAGGTGTTCCCGGACCTGCGGCTGGGGCTGCTACACGGCCGCGTTACGCCGGCCGAGAAGGAGGCGACGATGCGGGCCTTCCGGGACGGCGAGCTGGACGTGCTGGTCTCGACGGCGGTAGTAGAGGTAGGGATCGACGTGCCCAACGCCACCGCGATGCTGGTGGAGGGGGCGGACCGCTTTGGCCTGGCCCAGTTGCACCAGTTCCGCGGCCGCGTGCGACGCAGCAGCGAGCAGGCGTACTGCCTGCTGCTCTCGGAGAACCCATCTCCGGACGTCCAGGAGCGGCTGCGCATCATGGAGACGGTGCACGACGGCTTCAAGCTCGCCGAAGAGGACCTGCGCCTGCGCGGCCCCGGGGAGTACTTCGGGACGCGCCAGTCGGGGATGCCCGACCTGAAAGTGGCCAAGCTGACGGATGTGGCCCTCATCGAGAAGGCCCGCGCCGAGGCGACGCGCCTGCTCGCAGACGATCCGGAGCTGGCCAAGCCGGAGCACGCGGGCCTGCGGGCGCGCGTGGCGGAGCTGTGGGGCCGCATTTCGGCGGAGGTGTCATAGCGCTGTCGTCGACTGTGGGCTAGAATCAAGCGCGAGCCGTGATTAAGCACGAAATCGAGAGCCTGATCGCCGAGGCGGTGCGCCGCGCCCAGGAGGCCGGCGACCTGCCGGCTGTGCCCGTGCCGGAGGTGACGGTGGAGCGTCCCCAGCGACCGGAGCATGGGGACTACGCCTGTAGCCTGCCCCTGCGCCTGGCCCGCGCGGCCCGCTCCAGCCCGCTGGAACTGGCCCGGGCCATCGCCCGGCAGATCGCCACGGGGGACGCGCTGTCGGCGGTGGAAGTGGCGTCGCCGGGCTTCATAAACTTCCGCCTGTCGCCGGCCTGGCTGGCGTCCCAGGTGGACGTCATCCTGCATACCGGGTCTTCCTTCGGCGATGTGTCGCTGGGCGAGGGACGTCCGCTCCAGGTGGAGTACGTCTCGGCCAACCCCGTGGGGCCGCTGCACGTGGGCAACGGGCGTGGCCTGGCCCTGGGCGACACCCTGGCTCGGGTACTGGCAGCGGCCGGCTATCAGGTGCAGCGCGAGTACCTGGTGAACGACGCCGGCACCCAGACCGAGACCTTCGCGGCGACGCTCTACGCCCGCTACCAGGAGCTGTTCGGGCGGGAGGTCGAAATCCCGGAGGGCGGCTATCCAGGCGAGTACATGATCGGGCTCGCCCGCCAGATCAAGGAGGAGCGGGGCGATGCGCTGCTCAGGCCGCTCGGTGAGCCGTACCCGCAGGAGGTACACGACCTGGGCGTCGCCAAGATGATCGACGTGATCAAGGCCGACCTGGCCGCCATCGGGGTCCACTACGACAACTGGTTCTCCGAGCGCTCCCTGTACGCCTCCCCGGCCGGGCAGGCCGGCACTTACGAGAAAGCGATGTCGCTGGTGAAGGAGCGCGGCTACGTGGCCGAACGGGAAGGCGCCGTGTGGTTCGTCTCCTCGGCGCTGGGAGAGGAGAAGGACAACGTGCTCGTCCGCTCGTCAGGC
Source organism: Chloroflexota bacterium (assembly GCA_016190405.1). The sequence goes on from JACPQO010000006.1 coordinate 2,197, forward strand.
GCGCCCACCTACTTCGCCTCCGACGTCGCCTACCACTACGACAAGTTCTTGCTGCGCGGGTTCGAACGGGTCATCAACGTCTGGGGCGCCGACCACCAGGGGCACGTGCCCAGGATGATGGCGGCGGTGGCGGCCCTGGGCCTCGACCCGGGGCGGCTGACGGTGATCATCTATCAGCTCGTGACCCTGAAGCGGGGCGGCGAGGTCGTGCGGCTGTCCAAGCGGACGGGCGAGATCATCACCCTGCGCGAGGTCGTCGACGAGGTCGGCGCCGATGCCGTCCGCTTCTTCTTCGTCGGCCGCGCCGC
>JACPQO010000090.1 GCA_016190405.1 Chloroflexota bacterium
CGGCGCCGCCGCGGCCGCAGCCTGGCTCTCCTACGACCCCGCAGTGCCGCCCTTCCTGAACACGCTCGCCGCCCTCGATGTCAACATGGGCGTCTGGGTGAACATGAAGGAGGCGGCCACGCTGACGGTTACGGGAACGCCGCCGGGCACGACCGAAATCGCCATCTCCCAGGGCTGGAACTTCATCGGCTACCCGTCGGGGCAGACGAAGGCCGTGACCGACGTGCTGGCCGGCGTTTCCTACAACTCCGCCTGGGCCTACGACCCGTCGCTGTCGCCCAGCCCCTGGCAGAGCTACGACCCCAACGTGCCGGACTTCCTGAACACCCTCCAGCAGTTCGAGCCCGGTCGTGGCTACGCCCTCAATGCCCCGGGTCCGGGCACGCTGGTGATCGAGTAGCGACGCCCAGCCGCCGCCGCTCTGGCCACCGTTGACGTCGCGTTGGGCCGGTGCTACCCTGTGGCCATCTCGCTCAAGAGAAGTCTCCATGGCCAACCACAGCCGTCGCATTCTGCACCGCTCCCTGGTCGCGGTCCCCACCCCGCTTGGCCATCGCCGCGGCCCCGGCTCTGCTGCTCCTGTAGAAGGGGGACGACCATGAAGAACGCCGGCTGGCTGCTAGGGGTGGGGCTGGTGGTGGGAACAGCGCTGTTGGTCATCCTGGTGCCGGGATCTTCCCAACAAGGGTCATCTGCGTCGGCTGATTCAGGTACCTTGGTGTCAGACCCGTCCGATGACGACGTATTTGGCATGGGTGGGGTCGGCACCGGTGCGGGGAGCCCAAACAACGGCGATCTCCCCGTGGGCGATACCGGAGGTGCGGATCCGAACAAAGGAAGAAGGTCGATACTCAAGTTCGACCTTAACTATTTGTCGGGCCAGGTGGATTCGGCGACGTTGAAACTTACAATCTTCCAGAGCCGCAAGGATCAGTATCCGGACCCGGGCATTATCGATAGCGCGCCGCCCTTCACGAATCCGGGCCTGGGCGACACCGTCGTGGTTCACATCGCCGACTACGGCACCCCTAACGCCTCGGACTACGGCGCCCCCTCCATCGGCAATGACCCGGGCGTGCTCATCCCAGCCGCGGTTGAACCCGATGCGTTGGTGTCCATAGACGTAAAGGCGGCCATGCAGCAAGCGCTAGACGCGAGCAGCCCCTTCGTTGCCTTCCGTGTACAGACGGCCACCGAGACTGACGGCGACGGCCTTAACGACGCTTGGCTTTTCGGCTCTGCCAATAGCTCGGACCCGGCCAGACGACCGGTGCTGGAGTACGTTATCAGCGCGCCGACGCCTACTGCCACGGCGACCGATGGCGCCACACCTACGCCCACGCCCACGCCCACGGCCACGCCGACGCCGACTCCTACGCCCACGCCCACCCCTACGCCCACGCCCACGGGTCCGACGCCGACGCCCACACCCACACCCACGCCGACCGGCGGCGTGACTGCCACCCCCACGCCCACACCCACCGGCCAGCAGACGGTCGAGATCGACCTCCAGCCGGGCTGGAACCTCATCTCCCTGCCCGTCGCCCCCCCGGACCCCATGGCCCCGGCAACTGTGCTGGCCTCCATCGCCGGCAAGCTGAACAGCGCCTGGGCCTACCAGGCCGGCGGCGCGGGCGCCGCGGCAGCCGCAGGCCTCCTTCGGCAAGCTCAGGACGCAGCCTGGCTGAGCTACGATCCGGCCATCCCTCCCTTCCTCAACACCCTCACCGCCATCGACGTGACGATGGGATTCTGGGTCAACATGAAGGAGGCGGCCACGCTGACGGTGGCGGGCACCCAGCCGGGCACGACCGAGATCCCCATCTCCGAGGGGTGGAACTTCATCGGCTACCCGTCGTCCCAGGTCCGCGACGTGCCGGACGTCCTCGAAGGCGTCACCTACAACTCGGTGTGGGCGTACGACCCGATGCTGTCGCCCAGCCCCTGGCAGAGCCACGACCCCAACGTGCCGACGTTCCTCAACACGTTGCAGAACTTCACGCCCGGGCGCGGCTACGCGTTGAACGCGCCCGGCCCGGGCACGGTTACTGTTCAGCCATAGCGCCGCCGCAGCGATCTCACGCTGGGCCCACGACGTGCAGGAATACGATACGTAGGGGCGCAGCATGCCGCGCCCCTACAGCGTTGCCCGCGTATAGAGCTACGGCGTGATCACCGCCCGCGAGGTGGCCGTCTGCTTCCCCTCCCACTCGGCCTGCTGGAACGCCTCGTCGATCTTCTCCAGGGGGTACTTGTGGGAGACCACCTTGGCCAGCGGGAAGCGGTCCTTGTTGCGGACCAGAAAGTCCAGGGCCACCGGCAGGATCGCCGGGTCGTACATGTTGACGGCCACCAGCCGCTTGTTGAACCAGACTAACTGCGACGGGTCGATGGTGGTGGTCTGGCCGAGGCTGATGTTGCCCACCTCCAGGAACGTTCCGCCCTGCCGCACCATGGACAGCCCCTCGGGGACGGCCGCCGGCAGCCCCACGAACTCGCCGACCAGGTCGGCGCCGCGGCCGCCGGTGAGGCCCATCACCTTGGCGATCCGGTCCTGCGGCGTCTGCGCCTCGTTGATGTCTACGACCACATCGGCGCCGCACTCCTGGGCCAGCTTTAGCCGCTCCGGCACGCCATCGACGACGATGATGGTGCCGGCGCCCATCGCCCGCGCCACGGCTGTGGCGTTGACGCCGAGGCCGCCGGCGCCCTGGATGACAACCGAATCGCCCAGGCGCAGGCCGGCCTTCTGAAGCCCGTAGATCACCTCGGATAGGGCGCAGTTGACGGGTGTCACCATCTCGTCGGGGAGCTCGTCGGGTACCTTGAACACGAAGGCGGCGTCCTTCATGTAGTAGTACTCGGCGTAGGCGCCGAAGAAGTGGGGCGGGTTGTCGGAAAGGGGGGTGGGCCCGTACTTGTTGGGGCAGGCCGCCAGCTCCCCCCGCAGGCACTGATAGCAGCGGCGGCAGGGGGTGAAATAGGGGTATACGATGCGGTCGCCCTCCTTCAGGGGCTGGCCCTGGGAGTCCGTGCGCACGTTGGCGCCCAGCCTGGCCACGCGGCCGGTCATCTCGTGACCGAGGATGCGCGCCCCCGGCCCGAACATGACGATGCGGATATCGCCGCGCCAGACGTGCAGGTCGGAGCCGCAGATACCGGCCGAGGTGACCCGCACCAGGATGCCGTCCGGGGCGGGGTCCGGCACGGGATAGTTGCGCATTTCAAAGGGCTTGCCGGTGTCCAGGAACACGGCGGCTTTTCCGGTCTCGGGCATTTCTCCTCCTTCGACTAGGCTCAGGACGGGTCCTTCAGCGAGCTGACGCCCACTTCCTTCGTATAGTACGGGCGGTCCGCGGACCGCCCGTACGGAGTATCGCGACGGTGGCCTAATCAGTCAAGTGCGCGCAGCGCGACCTGCCGATGCCGGTTGGTGCTTGGAGATGCGCGCGCGGCGCCGCATGATGGACTCGCGATGGCCGCGCTCGATGGCAAATGGGTCTGGGTCTGGAACTGGCGCCGCTGCGACGACGCCGATCCCGCCCGTGTGGCGGCTCGTCTCCAGGCCGCGGGCTGTCGGGGCGCGCTCATCAAGGCCTACGACGGCCCCCACTGGTTCGATCAGGGCCTTCCCTGGCGAGAGATCGCCCGCGCCTTGAAGGCTCACGGCCTGGCCGTGGGCGGCTGGGGCTACCACTACGGCCAGGACATTGCCGGCGAGGCCCGGCGGGCCATCGAGACGGTCCAGTACGGGGAGGCCGACCTGCTGGTCCTGGACGTGGAGGCCGAGTTCAAGGGCCGCGCGGAGGCCGCCGAGGAGCTCTGTCTGCGCATCCGGGAAGCCGTGGGTTCCGAATACCCGCTGTACTTCAGCAGCTTCGCCATCGGCCGCTACCACCGCTCCTTCCCCTACGACGCCTTCCTCAGGCACTGCTCGGGGGCCGCTCCCCAGGTCTACTGGAACGCCTTCGGCTGGCCTATGGAACGGTCTCTGGAATGGACCTACCAGGACCACGCCGGCTTGGGCGTCCCACCCGACCGCTTGTTCCCGGTGGCGGGCCTGTACCAGGAGGGCGCCATCGCCTACCCCGGCGCGGACGACGTACGCGAGTTCGTCCGCCGGGCCGCCGATCGCGGCTCGCGGGGCGTCAGCTTCTGGTCCTACGAGCACATGAGCGAGGAGATGTGGCAGGCGGTGGCCGGCGTGCCCCTGCCGGAGGAGGGAGAGATGTCCAGCCAGGAGTTCCGAGAGCTCGCCGGTTCCCTGTCCACGCTGGCAGCGCGGGTCGATCGCCTGGAAGCGGAGGTGCGGTCGCTCAGCCAGCCGCCGGTGCCGGCGCCGGTGCCTCAGCGCCGCACGTACACGGTCGTGCCCGGCGATACCCTCTCCGGCATCGCGGCCGCCTTCGGCCTGGCCGACTGGCACGCCCTGTATGAAGCCAACCGCGACATCGTCGGCGGCGACCCCAACCTCATCTTTCCGGGACAGGTGCTGGTCATCCCCTGAAAAAAGAACAAGGGGGAGGGTGTGCCTCCCCTGGTTCCTGGTTCCTGGCTCCTGGTTCCTGGCTACGAGAGCGCGTCTGCCACGCGGCTGCCCACGATAGTGACGAACACCAGCAGCAGGGGCAGCACGGCCACGTTGAGGCGCCGGGAAATCAGCCGCAGCCGCTGATGGGAGGTGGCCTCCAGCATTTCGCGGGCCGCCAGGTAAGAGATGAGCATCAGCACCGCCGCCAGTCCCAGCACCGCGCTGATGCCGAACAAGGTTACCGTTGTCACCGTCGTGCTGGTCACGGTCGATACCATGGCTGCCTCCTACCCCGATCAACCACTCGCCCGCTTGGGAACCTACTCACCGTAGCAGAGGCCCTGGAGGGTGTCAACGCCACGGGGCAGGAAATGGCAGTGAATAGCGTGAAAGCACTGTGAAGGCTCCTTCGACAGGCTCAGGACAGGCGCTGTTCGACCTTGACAGCGCCCCGGTGCTGGTTTAGATTGGCCTGTTCAGCCCAGGGCGAGTCGTTCCCGCCGCGGCCAAGCGAGGGCAAAACGGTCGCCACGACCCGGCTCATCGACCGCGCGGCGCCCGGCGACAGCAGGCCCGCCTGCCGGTAGGCAGGATCGCGGGCCCTATTGTTCCCGAACAGCGAACGGGTTCCGGTAAGGAGGACACCCATGAGCGCGCTACGAACGGGCCTCGCTATCGCCATAGTCCTGGGCCTGCTGTCCGTCCTGGCAGCCTGGAGCGGGGCCGCCCCCGGACAGGGGCCCGTCGGGGCCCGCGCCCAGACCTATCCGCCGCCGGTGGGCAGCCTTTCCACGCAGTCCTCGTCGACCACGCCGCTTGTGGGCGCGACGACCACTCTCAGCGCCACTGTCCTGGACAGCGCCGGCACGCCCGTGGTCGGTAGCTCGGTGGTCTTCATCATCGATTCCCAACCAGGCAGCGACGCCACGTTCTCCAACGGCCTCAACCAGATCACGGCCTCCACCGACGCCACGGGCACGGCCACGGCCGTCCTCTCGGTGGGCAGAAGCCCCGGTTCAATCATCGTCAAGACCATCTCCGGCGACAAGACCTCGCTACTCACGCTGCAGGTGCAGTCGGCCGTGGGCGTGCCGCCCACCGGCGGCCGTCCCTCCAGCGAGGGCGGCGGACTGGGCCTCGCCGCCTGGCAGGCAGCCTTGCTCGCTGCCAGCATCGCCGTCTTTCTCAGCGGCAGCGTATTCGCGGTCCGGAGATGGCGGCGGAGCTAGCCGGCGCGGGTAGGCCAAGGTCGGAGCCATAGCCGGGATGGAGGCGCAGCATACCTACGGGGCCCGGCTCGGCCTGACCTCGACCAGCCCCCGTATCGTTCTGCCGACAGACGCCCGTAGGGCCAGCGCTGCGCCGGACTCGCGACGGAGCGTCGCCGGCCTGGCCCTGGGCAGCCTGGCGGCGTTCGCCGCCGCCGAGCTGCTGACCACCTACGGCAGCCCCATCGCCGGCATCGCGCTGCACGCGGTGATTCTCACCGCTCTCATCGCTGCCGCCGGCGCCGGCAGCGACATCGCTCAGCCCTCTGCCACCAACCGCCTCCTCTACTCCCTGACCCTGGTGCCGCTCATCCGTATCCTCAGCCTCTCCATGCCCCTGGCCCGGTTCGATCCGGCCCTCTGGTACGTGATGGCCGGACTTCCCGTATTTCTGGCCGCCCTGGTCATCATGGGCCCGCTGGGGCTGCGACCGGCAGCCATCGGCCTGCGCCTGAGCCGGTCGCCGCTGCAGCCCTGCGTCGTTCTCCTGGGGTTCGCCCTGGGCTTCTTCGAATACCAGATCCTGCGCCCGCAGCCCCTCATCGACGAACTCACTCCGATGAGCTTCATCCTGCCCGCCCTGATCCTCCTGATAGCTACCGGCTTCCTGGAGGAGTTCCTCTTCCGCGGCATCCTCCAGACCGTTGCCACGCCGGTCCTCAGCGGGTTCGCTGTCCTGTACGTGAGCCTCGTGTTCGCCATCCTGCACATCGGTTACCGCTCGGCCACAGACGTCGCCTTCGTGCTGGCCATCGCCCTCATCTACGGCTGGGTTGTGCGCCGGACGGGGTCTATAATGGGCGTCAGCATGTCCCACGGCATCACCAACATCATGCTGTTCCTGGTGGTGCCTTTCATCCCGGCCCTCACCGTGCGGCCGGAGTGGCTATTCCTGCCGTAGGAGTTGGCCATTGGCGATGAGATACGACTGCGACGTGGCGGTCATAGGAGCGGGCCCGGCCGGCTCCCGTACCGCCCGCAACATCGCGGCGGCGGGCTGGCGAGTCATGCTGCTGGAGGAGCACCGCCGCGTCGGCGTACCCTCGCACTGCTCCGGCCTCATCAGCCCGCGGACTCTCAGCGAGGCGGAGATCGGCGAGGAGGCCATCATCCACCGCATCACCGGCGCCTACGTTCACAGCGCCGCCGGCAGCGAGATCGCCCTGGGCGGTGACCAGCTCCGGGCCGTGGCCATCGACCGCGTGCGCTGGGACGAGACGCTGTGCCAGCAGGCCGAGGCCGCTGGCGCCGAGTTGGTGCGCGCGCGTCTGGTCTACGCCCAGCGGGAGAACGGCGGCCTGCGTCTGGACGTGGAGACCGACGGGCGCCGGCGCTCCCTCACCGCCCGCCTGGTGGTCGGCGCCGACGGCGCCCACTCCCGCGTGGCCCGCAGCCTGGGCCTTGCCGGGCCCCGCGAGAAGGTCTACTGCCTGGGCATCGAGGGCCGCCTGCGGGTGCCGCGGGAGGACTTCGTGCACGTCTTCGTGGGACGGAAGCTGGCGCCCGGCTGGTTCGGCTGGATCATTCCCACCGGCGGCGACCAGGTGCGGGTGGGCGTCGGCTGCGAACCTGGGTCGCCAGGGGGGAAAGACAAGCCGATCAACTGCTACCGCCGCCTGGCTGATACGTTCCCTCACCTGTTCCAGAACATCGAGCCCTGCCGCTACTACGGCGGCACGATCCCCCTGGCGTTCGCGCCGCGCTCGTACGGCGACAACGTCCTGCTGGCGGGTGACGCTGCCGGCCAGGTAAAGCCCTTCTCCGGCGGTGGCATCTACACGGCGCTGGTGGCCGCCCGCCACGCCGCCGCTACCGCCGTCGCGGCCCTGGCGGCGGGCGAGCTGACGGCGACGAGGCTGGCTCAATATGAGCGGGCCTGGAAGACGGAGATCGGACGCGAGCTGTGGCGCAGCCTGCGGATTCGCCACTTCGGCCTGGCCCTGCGCGACAGCGATCTGGAGCGCGTGATGGCGGCCCTGCGCAACGAGGGGCTGCGGGCCCTGGCCGCCCGCCACGGCGACATCGATTATCCTTCGCGCGTTATCCTGCGTCTGGCCCGCTCTCTGCCGGCCCTGTGGCTGCTGGCCGGGGTGACCGTGCGGCGCCCCCGGGCCGCCTGGAACCTCCTGCGGGCAAACCTGCCCCTGGGTTTTCTGGGCGTTTGACAGTCTTCAACCCTCCCTCCCTTTGGGAGTGCGGACGGCGGCGCACCACCGCTGCCGTCCGCACTACCTACATCGCTCGGAGGTGCCCGGCCCCACCGTGCAGCGCCCGTGAATCTAGTGTGAACCGGCTTGCTTCGGGTTGACACCGCCTCCCGGCCGGACATATATTGCTTAGCTAACCATCTAGGGTCGTCCTGGTCGTAGTTGCGAGCGCCACCCTAGGCGACTGGCGGTCGCTCTCGCGGCAACGCTCGACGGAATCGGCGACATAGGTCGCCGATTCTTCTTTTTCGGCCCGTTGACGGCTCTCACGCCGGCAACCGGTCGAGCAAACGGGGGCACGCTGGACAACCGGTGGATCTGATCATCGTAGCCCTGGTCACCGCCGCCTCGGCGGCTGTGGTGGGCCTGGCCGGCCCGCCCGATGCCGTGCGCGTGCCCCTGATGCTGCCGCTGGCCCTGTTCAGCCCGGGCTATTCCCTTGCGGCCGCCCTGTACCCTCGCCGCGACGACCTGGAGCCCCTGGAGCGGCTGGGCCTCAGCTTCGGCCTGAGCCTGGCCGCCCTCCCCCTCATCGGTCTGGCCCTGAACTACGGCCCGTGGGGAGTGCGCTGGGAGCCCCTTCTCGCCTTCCTGGCGCTACTGGTGTTCCTGGCCTGTGCCCTCGGGCTCCTCCACCGCCGGTTCGTGCCCGCCGCCGACCGCTTCGCCCCGTCCATCCGCCTCTCCCCGGCCGGCGGCGCCCTCCGGCCGTCGCTGCGGATCGCGACGACTGTGGTCAGCCTGGCCCCCGTGGCGGTCGTGGCGGCTGTCCTGCTGGTCCTCCTGGCAGGGCAGCGGAGCGGCTCCGCTGCCTACACGGAGTTCTACATCCTGCCTTCGGCAGGCCCTGCGGACAGTTTCCCCGGTCAGATTATGGTGGGACAGCAGGTCTCGCTGACCCTGGGCATCACCAACCGCGAGGGACAAGCCAAGCTGTACGCCGTCTCGACGGTGGTGAACGACGCGGTCCAGGAGATCGCCCGCCTGCGCCTCGGCCCGGGCGAGCGCTGGCAGCAGCCCGTGGCGGTAACGCTGGACAGGGCCGGCAACCGCCAGCTCCTGGCGTTCGATCTGCACGTCGACGGGGCCGGCGGCCGGCCCTACCGCACGGTCTACCTGTGGGTGGACGTCCTGGAACCCCTGGCCCCGCCGCCGGCGGCGGTCCTGGCGCAGGAGCAGCCGCCGGCGCCCACGCCTGCGCCGACGCCCGCGGCCGCACCCGCCACGGATCCCCCCCATACGATCGTAAACCCCGTAGCCCGCGGCGAAAACCAAAGCCACATCGCCGCGCGCAACGGGGTGCCGATGGAAGACGGCCTCGCCGCCAACCCTCAACCCACTCCCACC
>JACPQO010000056.1 GCA_016190405.1 Chloroflexota bacterium
GGGCAACGGCGAGCGGATCGTCGGCGGGCGCCAGGTACGTGCGCACCTCCTGGCCCGCGGCCATCGTGGAGACGGCGATCCAGCGGCCGTCGGGTGACCATTCGGCCGCCTCGTCGGAGAGGGCATGGTCGTGGAGGAGCCGCGATGTGCCGCTGCCGTCGGCCTCGACGACGCAGGTCTGAAAGCGGCCGCTGCGGTTGGAGACGACGGCGATGCGCCGCCCATCGGGGGACCAGGAGACGTGGGGCTGGATGCTGTCGGGGGTGTCCGGAGTCAGGTTGACGGCGTCGCCGCCAGCGGCCGGCTCGAAGGCGAAGATATCGTACCGTTCGTCGCCCTGGAAGTCCTGGGCGTAGGCCAGGCGGCGGCCGTCGCGGGACCAGCGGGGGAAGAGCTTGCTGCCGGGCCCGCCGGTGACCTGTCGGGGCGCACCGCCATCAGGCGACATAACGTATATCTCCCAGCAGCCGCTGGCGTTCGAGGCGAAGGCGATGTCCCCCTTGGACGACACGTCGAAGGAGGCGACGAAGGGGACGCGGGCCAGCCGCTCGAGATCGAGGGCAGGGCGGTGCGTGGTGGGCATGGGCTGGCGCCTACAGCCCGCGCACGAAGTGCCGGATGCGCTCCAGCGCTTCTTCCAGGACGGGCATGGGTGCGGCGTAGCACATGCGGACGTGGCCGCAGCCGCACTCGCCGAAGGCGGAGCCGGGGATGACGGCGACCTTCGCCTCCCGCAGCAGCCGTTCGGCGAAGTCGGCGTCGTCCAAGCCGGTGGAGCGGACGGAGGGGAAGGCGTAGAAGGCGCCCTTGGGCTCGCAGGTGGTGAGGCCGATATCGTTCAGGGCGGGGACGACGAAGCGGCGCCGGGCGTCGAACTCGGTGACGAAGCGCTGGACGTCTTCCTCGCCGTGGCGGATCGCCTCGATGGCGGCGTACTGGGAGGGTGTGGGGGCCGACATGACGATGTACTGGTGCACCTTCATCATCGCTTCCAGGATGTCGGCGGGGGCGCAGGCCCAGCCCACGCGCCAGCCGGTCATGGCGTAGGCCTTGGAGAAACCGCCCAGGAGGACGGTGCGCTCGCGCATGCCGGGCAGTGAGGGGAAGCAGGTGTGCGGGATGCCGTAGGAGAGGCGGTCGTAGATCTCGTCGGAGATGACGATGAGGTCGCGGCGGGCGGCCAGGTCGGCGATCTCGGCCAGGTCATCGCGGGCCATCTGGGCGCCGGTGGGGTTGGCGGGGTAGCCCAGGAGAATGGCCTTGGTGCGCTCGCTGACCTTCGCCTCCAGGTCGCGGGCGGAGACGCGGAAGCCGTGCTCCATGGAGGTGGGGACGGTAACGAAGGCGCCGCCGGCCAGGACGCAGCAGGGGAGATAGGCGACGTAGTAGGGGTCGGGGCAGAGGAGCTCGTCGCCGGGGTCCAGGAGGGCGTGGGTGGCCAGGAGGAGCCCCTCGGAGACGCCGATGGTGACGATGATCTCGTTGCCGGGGTCGTAGCGGACGCCGTAGAGGCGCTCCAGGTGCTCGCTGATGGCTTCTCGCAGCTCGGGGACGCCGTAGTTGGAGGTGTAGTGGGTCTCGCCCCTACGTACGGCGTCGAAGGCGGCCTGGGAGAACCCTTCCGGCGTGACGAAGTCGGGCTCGCCGACGCCCAGGGAGATGACGCCGTCCATGTTGGCGATGAGCTCGAAGAAACGGCGGATTCCCGACGGTGGGATGGTCTGCACCTTGTGCGAGAAGTGCCGTCGTTGGGAGATGGAAGAACGTTCGGTCAAGTGTGCTGGTCCTCCAGATGGCCCGCCAGCCGTTCGGCCTGCCAGGCGTCATTGGCGTAATGGTAGCAGAGGCGCAATCGAATGTCACCACGGCCGTCGGCGGGCAGGGGCTCCAGGAGGACGCTGAAGCAGCGGCGGTCCGGCTCCTGCCGCTGGTGTTCGACTCGCAGGACGCGTCGCCAGCCGCCGAGCCAGCGGACGCGCAAGGGGCGCTCGGGGTAGCTTGTGCCGGCGTAGGCTTCGACTTCGACCTGAGGCATGCGGTGCGCTCCCGGCCCTGTAACGGCGGCCCCTATTGGCCCGTCCTATGGAGTGCGAGGGCAGGCGGCGGATGCCTGCCGTTCCAGTGTATCAGAGGGCGTCGGAGGGATAGAGACGGAAAGCGCTGCCTATTTAGCCAGCGGCGAGGGCCAACTGGCCGAGAAGAGACGCCAGCACCGGGCGTTCGTAAGCGCGCGGCTGCTTCTGGTGCTGCTGTTCCTGGGGCTCTGGCTGCTGTTATGGCCGACGGGGTACGGCCTTCCCTACGGGTTCATGTTCGTCCTGGTGGGGGAGGTCGGAGCGCTCCTGCTCTACGCACGGCTGGTGGCGGGGGTGCGCGCCGAAAAGACCCTGGACCGCCTGCACTACGCCCTCCTCACAGCCGAGCTGGGCTTCCACACGGCGATCGTCTACTTCCTGGGGGGCCTGAGCTGGCTGGGCGCGGTGGCCTACATCTACGCCCTGATGTACGCCACGGTGTTCCTGACCCCGCGGCAGGCGGTGGCCTTTACGGCGGCGGTGGCGGTGGCGTTCATGACCCTGGTCTCCCTCGAC
>JACPQO010000062.1 GCA_016190405.1 Chloroflexota bacterium
CAGGCCAGAGCGCTGCGCTGGCCCACAGCGCAGAGGAAGATGATCTCCTTATCTCGCGGCAGCTCATCGCGCCGCGCGTACACGGTCGCCACGGGGATCAGCTTGGCGCCGGGAACATGCCCGGCGTTGTACTCGTGGGGCTCCCGCACGTCGATGACCGCCACGTCGTCCTTGCTTAGCATATCCCGCGCTTCGCTCACGTCGATGCGGGTAAACGGCTCGCGCGGGTCCTTGGTGGCCATATGAGGACCGCCTCCTTCCTCGCCAATTGTAACATCGGGCCGTCCCAATTGACAGGTCATCCCCTGCTAGTATCATGCAAGCGAGAGGAGGAGCCATGGCCGAAGAAGCCCGGATCAAGGAGCTGGTGGCGAAGATGACCCAGGAGCGGACGAGACTCCTGGGCGCGCTGGAATCCCTGAGCGAGGAGGACGCCACCACGCCGCCCGTGCCCGGCGAATGGAACAGCAAACAGCAGATGTCCCACCTGTGCGAGATGGAGACCGCCTACCGGGCCTGGGTGGAGCGGGCCCTGGCCGAGGACGGCGCCAGCGTGGACGGCGTCCGCGGCGAACGCCCGGCCATTCCCCTTGAAGAGGCCAGCCGGCATAGCGTGGCGGAGCACGTGGCTGAAATGCGGCGGCAGCGCGACAAGACGATGGCCCTCATCGCGGCCATGAAGCCGCAGGACTTCGACCGTAGGGCCACGAACTCGCTGTTCGGCACGCTCACCGTCATGCAGTGGCTGCGCTCCTACTACCGCCACGACCGGATGCACTACGACCAGGTGCGGGGCCAGGAGAGCTCGTACAAGCCGCAGTTCCTCAGCGGCCGCGAGCCCGACCAGCGGCGGCCGGCCACCCCGTAAGATATGTCCCGGCACAGGGTGTACGTAACGCGCCTCCTTCCCGGCGGCGCCCCGGAACTGCTGGCCCAACACGCCGATGTCGACGTGTGGCAGGGCGACCTGCCTCCGCCGCCCAAGGAGCTGCAGCGCCGGGCCGCCGCCAGCGACGGCATACTCACCCTCCTGACCGATCGGGTAGACGAGGCCCTGCTGGAAGGGGCGCCGCGGCTGCTGGTGGTCAGCAACATGGCCACGGGGTTCGACAACGTAGACGTGGCCGCGGCCAGCCGCTGCAACGTGCTGGTGACGCGCACCCCCGGCGTCCTCAGCGAGACGGTGGCCGACTTCACTTTCGCGCTGCTGCTGGCGGCGGCCAGGCGCGTGGCCGAGGCGGACCGCCACGTGCGAGGGGGCCTGTGGCAGACCTGGGGGCCCCAGGTGATGCTGGGTCAGGACGTGCACGGCGCCACCCTGGGCATCATCGGGCTGGGAGGCGTTGGCACGGAGGTGGCCCGCCGGGCTCGCGGCCTCGGGATGCGCGTTCTGTACCACAGCCGGACGCCCAAGCCGGCCCTGGAGCGCCGCTACCGTCTTACCCGTCTGCCTCTCGACGATCTGCTGCGTCAGGCCGACTTCGTCTCCCTGCACGCGCCCCTGACCTCGGAGACGCGCCACCTCATCGGCCGGCGCGAGCTGCGGCTGATGAAGCCCAGCGCCGTGCTGGTGAACACGGCCCGCGGCCCCCTGGTGGACCAGGCGGCGCTCTACCACGCCCTGACCGAAGGACGCATCGCCGCCACCGCCCTGGACGTGACGGACCCCGAGCCCATGGACCCCAACGACCCGCTCCTCACCCGGGAAAACGTGATCGTCACGCCGCATATCGCCAGCGCCAGCGTGGCCACCCGCTCGCGCATGGCGATGCTGGCCGCCCAGAACCTTCTGGCGGCCCTGGGCGGCCGGGTGCCCAAGGACACCGCCAACCGCGACATCGCCCGTCGCTGGCGGGCCGCCTATCGCCGCCGGGCCCAATAGACCGGCCGCACCCCACACGTGCGACGATCCGTTCGCCCTGATCTCGTCGAAGGGCACATATCGGCGTTCCAACTTTCATGCGAACCCTGAGCGCCGTCGAAGGGTGAGCCCCGGACCACCAGAGCAACGCCTCTTGGTGGACATCATCCCCCCGCCGCCCCTCGGCCACGGTGTGCCGCTAATTCAGTAATGACCATAAGGCTGCGGCATGGGGAGCAGAAAAGCCAGCCCGCAGCAGCGCGTCTTGACAGCGCCAAGAGCGGATGCTATCGTCGCGCTAGCCGTCGGCCGGAAAGCAGGCCCTGTCACCGGGGCCTCTTTCCATGTTTGGGGCAGGCAGATGCCGCAGTCCATTCGCGATACGGGAAACCTCTGGCTGGCCAAGGCGCTGTGGGACCTGGGCGCCATCCAGTTCGGCGATTTCACTCTGGGGCGGACCACCTTGCATTCGCCCGTCTACGTCAACCTGCGGCTCCTCATCAGCGACCCGCGGGCGCTGCTGCGGGCCGCCCGCGTGATGCAGGAGGCGGTGCAGACGCTCCAGAGCATGCGGCATCCTCACGTGCAGCCGTTCCAGCGGGTCAGCGGCATTCCTTTCGGCGGCCTGCACGTAGCGACGGCCTTCTCCCTGCGCACCAGGACCCCCATGATCTACGTCCACCCCCCAAAGGCCCGCGACGGCAGTGACATCTTCGTGGAAGGGCGGTATGAGCGCGGCGAGACCGTCCTCCTCGTCGACGACCTCATCACCAGCGGCGGAAACGTAATCGAGGCCGGCGCGTTCCTCCAGATGCACGCCGGGCTGAAGGTGAAGGACGTGCTCGTACTGCTGGACCGCCAGGAGGGCGGCCGGGAGCGGCTCCGCGCCAACGGCTACAACCTCATCTCCATCCTGGGCCTGGAGACGATGCTCAACTACCTGATGGCCAGCGGCCTCATCGGCGAAGAGTGGTACCGCAAGAGCATCGAGTACATCCAGGGCCGCCGCGCCGAACGAACGGGCTGACTCCCCGGCGGGCCTCCGCTTTAGGGACATCCGGCTCTCCCTCACAACCGCCAGGCGGCCCTACAACGCCTCCGACACACTGCTGTAAGCTAAGAGTCGATCGGAGGCGATCCCTGTCCCATGCGCCCGTCAGTCAGGCGCGCAGCGGCGGCCGCCACAGGGCCCAACGAGCCGCCCGCCGCCGCCGTGGCCGCCCTAGAAGCGGTCGACGTCCTGGCGCGGCTCGCCTCGTCGCCGGCGGGGCTGGCCAGCGAGAAGGCCGAGGAGCGCCTGCGCCGCTACGGGCCCAACGAGCTTCCCACGCCCCGGCCGCCCCATCCGCTGCGGCTCCTGTTCTCTCAGATCAGCCACACTCTGGCGCTGCTTCTCTGGGCAGCCGCCGCCCTGGCCTTTCTGGCCGGCCTGCCCCAATTGGGCTGGGCGATCCTGGCCATCATCCTGATCAACGCCGGCTTCAGCTTCTGGCAGGAGTACAGGGCCGGCCAGCTCGTGGAAGCCCTGCGACAGCGGATCCCCCTGGCGGCCAGGGTCCGTCGCGACGGCATCGAGCAGCGCATCCGGGCCGCTGACCTGGTGGCCGGCGACGTCCTCATCGTCCACCGGGGCGATCGCGTAGCGGCCGACGGCCGCCTGCTACGATCCACCGACTTGCGCCTCGACTACAGCGTCCTCACCGGCGAATCGGAGCCGGTGGAACGGCGTGCCGGGCCGGCGGAAGCGACGGCTCTGGCCGACGCGCCCAACTGCGTGCTGGCGGGCACAACCGTCCTCGAGGGCACGGGAGAGGCCGTGGTCTTCGCCACGGCGGCCGAGACCGTCTTCGGCCAGGTGGCGGCCCTCACGGAACGGCTGTACCTGGAGCCCAGCCCCCTCCAGCGGGAGCTGGCCAGGACGGCGCGGGTCATCGCCGCCGTGGCCATCGCCATCGGCGTTATCTTCTTCGCCGCCGGCAGCACCACAGAGGAGCTCTCGACCAAGGACGCCTTCCTGTTCGGCGTGGGCATCCTGGTCGCGCTGATCCCCGAAGGGCTCCTGCCCACGGTCACCCTGTCCCTGGCCTGGGGCGTCCAACGGATGGCCCGCCAGAACGCCATCGTCAAGCGGCTCTCTTCCGTGGAGGCGCTGGGCTGCACCAACGTGATCTGCACCGACAAGACGGGGACCCTCACCATCAACGAGATGACCGCCCGCCAGGTGTGGGCCGGCGACACCCTCTACAACGTGACCGGGCGCGGCTACCAGCTCAAGGGCGCGCTGCGCCGCGCCGATAAGGCTGGCCCCGCCGACAACGCCGCCCTGGACTGGCTGCTACGCTGCGCGGTCCTCTGCAACAACGGCATCCTGCCCCACGGCCAGCGCCGGCACGTCGGCCTGGGCGATCCCCTGGACGAAGCCCTGCTCGTTTTGGCCCTCAAGGGCGGCCGGGACCCCCACCTGCAGCGATTCCAGTGGCCCCGCGTCAAGGAGTTCCCTTTCCACGCGGAGAGAAGGCGAATGTCCACCCTGCACCGGCGGGACGGAAAACACTTGCTGTTCGTCAAGGGCGGGCCGGCCGAGACCCTGGCCCGCTGCGCCGCCGAGCTGCGCAACGGGGAGCCCCAGCCTCTGGACGCAAAGCGGCGCATCCAATTGCTGGAGCGCACGAACGAAATGTCCGACCGGGGGCTGCGGGTGCTAGCCTTCGCCCTGCGCGAAGTGGGCGATCCCGCAACGCTGCCCAGCGCCGACGCTGCGGAGCAGGAGATGGTCTTCCTGGGGCTCATAGGCCTGGAGAACCCGCTGCGGCCGGAGGTGCCGGCCGCCGTCGCCCGCTGTATCAGCTCCGGCATCCAGGTCGTCATGCTCACGGGCGACTACCCGCACACGGCGCTGGTGGTCGCCCGGCAGGCCGGCATCGCCGGGCCGAGCGCGGAGGCCGTGACCGGCGCCCGGCTGGACTCCCTGGACGATGAAGCGCTGGCCCGGCTGCTCGCGAAACAGCGGCCCACCGTGTTCGCGCGGGTGGCCCCTGAGCACAAACTGCGGCTGGTGCAGGCCTACAAGCGGCTGGGCGACGTGGTCGCCGTCACCGGCGACGGCGTCAACGACGCGCCGGCCCTCAAGGCCGCCGACATCGGGGTGGCCATGGGGCGCACCGGCACCGACGTAGCCCGTGAGGCGGCGGACATGGTGCTGATGGACGACAACTTCGCCACCATCGTCAAGGCCGTCGAGCAGGGGCGCGGCGTCTACGAGAACATCAAGAAGTTCCTGACCTACGTGCTCACCAGCAACGTGGCGGAGGCCGCTCCCTTCGTTCTCTTCGTGCTGGCGGGCGTCCCCCTGCCGCTGACCGTGCTCCAGGTGCTGCTGGTGGACCTGGGCACCGATATGTTCCCCGCCCTGGCCCTGGGCGTGGACCCCGCTGAGCCCGGCGTGATGCAAAGGCTGCCCCGCCCCATCGGCGAGCGGATGGTGAGCGGGCGGCTCCTGCTGCGGGCCCTGGCCTTCCTGGGGATGCTGGCCGCCGCCTTCAGCCTGGCCGGGTATTTCTATGTCCAGCGAGACTTTACCGGCAGTCTCTTCCGTGGCCTGATTGACGAGGGGCCTCTGTACAGACAGGCAACCACAATGACCCTGGCCGGGATCGTCGCCTGCCAGGTGGCCAACGCCTTCGCCTGTCGCAGCGAGCGGCAATCGCTGCTGCGGGTGGGCTTCCTGGGGAACCGGGCCCTCCTCTGGGCCGTGGCCGCGGAAGTGGCGCTCCTGGCCGCCGTCATCGGTTTACCTCCCCTGCGGAATGTGTTCGACCTGGAACCCATCGAGCCCCAGTACTGGCCCCTCCTGGCCGCCTTTCCGCCCCTGTTCCTGGCCGCCGAGGAAGGCCGCAAGCTGATCGCGCGCCGGCTGAGCCGCCAGTCCCGCTAGGCGCTGTGGGCGAACTCCGCCACCTTGGGCTTAGCCAGCCGCTCGAAGTCGGCGTACTTGAGGGTCATCGTGTCCGTGTGGGTGCCGGCCTGAAACACGATCTCCTCATCTTCGGCCAGCACCTTGTCAACATACACCGGCAGGTCGTACAGGTTGCCGAAGGGGGGCATGGCGCCCACCTCGCAATCGGGGAAGGCGGCGGCGAACTCCTCTTCGTGGGCCAGCCGCACCTCGCGGGCGCCCAGGACGGCAGCGGCCTTACTCAGGTCGACGCGCTGCGGGGCCGGCAGGGCCAGCATCGCCAGCTTGCCGTCGGCGAAGACCATCACCACCTTGGCCAGCATCTTGCCCGGAACGTGCTCGGCGGCGGCGACCTCCTGAGCGGTGTAGGCCAGGGGGTGATGGACGATCTGGAAGGGCACCTTGTTCTCGCGGAGATAGGCCTCCAGGCGTTCTTTGCAGTTCATGGCGCGACCTCCTGTTGATCCTTTCCCGCCTCAACCTACATTATCACCCATTGCCCGCCACAGGGCCAAAAGACCGGGCGGCATCTGCCGATTGGCCCGTAGTGCCGCTTTGACCGCGCTGGCCCGCGATGCTAGACTGAGCAGTCGCGAAAGGTGGGAATATTTGCGAGTCGCAGTCTGGACAGCCGTCCTGGCCCTGGGCGTCCTCGCCGCCGTGGCTTGCGGCGGCGGCGAAAACAGCGGCGACAACGATGGACCGGCGGGCGGCCAGGGAGCCAAAGTAACGGTCTCCTGCGACGCTATCCACGACATACGGAGCTACCGCTACAGCATCTCCGTGAAGCTCCAGTCGCCGGACCTCGATGGGAGCGACCAGGGGACACCCGCGGACGCCTTCAGCGCCTTCGCCCAAGCCCTGACTTCCCTCTTCGCCGACATGCGAATGGAGGGGGCCTACGTGGCGCCGGACCGCTCCCAGGCGGTGCTGCGCTTCCAAGACGAGGAGGTGGAGGTGCGGGCCATCGGCGACCAGAGCTGGCT
Organism: Chloroflexota bacterium; assembly: GCA_016190405.1. The sequence continues at coordinate 6,803 of JACPQO010000062.1, forward strand.
GCGGGTGGGCAACAGCTGGCAGGAGCAGGAATCCGCCGCCGAGCCGGGAAGTCCGCTGACTCCCCAGACTATCTGCGACGACACCGTCAAGGGGCTGGCGCCGTCCCTCAGCGCCGCGCAGGCGGAGCGGGAGACCATCAACGGCGTGGAGACCGATCACTACCGGCTGGACCAGGCGGACCTAGAGAACCTCCCCGGCCTCCTGGGGAGCGGCGCGGGGTCCGACCTGCCCCAACAGTTCGCCGTGGATGTGTGGCTGGCCCGCGACGGGCGCTGGCCCGTCCGCCTCAACATCGGCGCCTCGGACACCAACGAGCAGGGGCAGCCGATAGGCCTTCAGCTATCCATGGAGTTCAGCGACGTCAACGACCCATCCATCGAGATCGAGCCGCCCGTGGTTTCCCCCGCCGAGGCGTAGCGGCGCTAGAGAAGCCTGCGGATGGCCTTGCGGCCGGGACGGGGGTCGTAGTTGGACTTGAACATCTCGAGCTTGTCCCGCTCGATGAGGTACTTGCCGGCGAACAGGACGGCCGGCACCTTCTTCTGCTTTATGAGGCGGCGCAGGCTCTGCGGGTGAATGCCCAGGGTGCGGGCCGCCTCCACCAGGTCCAGGTAGTTGTCGAAGGGTTCAGTAGCCATCCACAAGCTCTCCGACTAACATGCTAAGACGCGTGAATGATTCTACCACACTTGTCAAGGGCCGCTCCCGGATCGAAGACGGCGTGTCCCCTCATCCGCGCTTTTTTGCAGCAGCACCGCACCTTGAAAGGCGCGGCATGAAGGAGCTGTTGATGCCGCAGCTTTATGGTCATGAACTATTTAATGCAGCCCCGCCGACTGAAGTCGGCGGCTCCGCAAAGGAGCCGCGCACTTGAGTGCGCGGGGTTCGATTAATACCAATCCCGTGGTGGTTCGCCAAGTTATTTCGTTTAAGACCATTAAGCTGCGGGCGAACTCTCATTCCCCAACAGCCCGAGTTGGCGGAACGCAGCCTTTTCGAAGCCGACCCTCAGGAACAGCTCCCTGTGGTATCCTTACCGTAGATTCGCGATGTACGACCGCGAACGCCTCGAAGAGCTTTCCCGGAAGCGCGCCCTGTGGGAGCAGCGCTCGGATGCCGAGCGCCGCCAGCCCTTTATGACCACCTCCGGCCGCCCCATACGCCGCCTGTACGGCCCCACAGACGTGCCGGACCTGGACTACGAACGCGATCTCGGCCTCCCGGGCGAGTATCCCTACACGCGCGGCGTCCACGCCACCGGCTACCGCGGCAAG
>JACPQO010000058.1 GCA_016190405.1 Chloroflexota bacterium
ACAAGGAACAAGGAACAAGGCCCCTCCCCCCAACGCGAGAAGGGTCGCTCGGACCAGGGCCTGCTGCGCCACGCCTGGAAGCTCCTTTTGCAGAACGGCCCCCACGACTCCGTCACCGGCTGCTCCATCGACGAGGTGTACGAGGACGTGCGCCGGCGCTTCGATCGCTGCCAGCAGATAGGGGAAACGGTCCTCAACGAGTCGCAACGCTACATAGCGGACCTGGCGGCGCCGTCCGGCGGCACCCACGTCGCTGTCTTCAACTCGGAGAACGGCCCCCGCCGCGACTTCTGCACCGTCCGCCTGCCGGTGGAGGACGGCAAGACGCCATCAAGGCTCATCGACGGGGATGGCCGCCCCGTGTCCCTTCAGATACTGCAGCGAGGGCTGCGCTCGTACCTCGAATCGGGCGAGCGCGTCCTGGCCGGTTTCCTGGCGCCGGAGGTGCCCGCCTTCGGCTACCGCGTCCTTCGTGTGGAGTACGGCGAGGCGGAAGCCCCAGGAACCAGGAACCAGGAACCAGGGACCAGGGGTATCGAGAACGAGTTCTTCCGCCTGACCGCCGACCCCGCCGACGGCACCCTCACCCTGGAGGACAGACGCAGCGGCGACGTCCTGCCGGGCCTCAACCGTTTCGTGGACGGCGGCGACCGCGGCGATGAGTACAACTACTGCCCCCTGGGCAGGGACGAGCTCATCGAGCGGCCGCAGCGCCCTCCCGAGATCCGCGTCAGCGAGCGCGGCCGGGCCCGCCACACCCTCGAAGTGCGGCTGTCCTACTCGCTTCCCGCCGGCCTCAGCGACGACCGGGACGGCCGTTCGTCGGAGCCGGTGGAGTGTGACATCGTGAGCCGGGCCAGCCTCTACCCCGGCATCGCCCGCGTCGACATCGAGACGGAGATCGACAACCGCGCCCAGGACCACCGGCTGCGCGTCCATTTCCCGTCCGGCGTCCGCAGCGAGCATACCTACGCCGAGCAGCACTTTGGGGTGATACAGCGGCCGGTAGCCGTGCCGGAGGAGGACGGCACCTGGATGGAGACGCCCCTGGGCACCCATCCCCAGAAGAGCTTCGTGGATGTAAGCGACGGCTCGAGGGGCTTCCTGCTGGCCAACCGCGGCCTGCCGGAGTACGAGGCGTTGGAGGCGGACGGCGGCGCCATCACCCTGGCGCTCACCCTGCTGCGCTGCGTCGGCTGGCTGTCTCGGGGCGATATCCGCACCCGCCGCGGCCCCGCCGGTCCCTCCCTGGCGACCCCCGGCGCCCAGATGCCCGGCCGCTGGACGTTCCACTACTCGCTGATCCCCCACAGCGGCGGCTGGCAGGAGGCTTTCCTGGAGGCCCATCGCTTCCTGCGTCCCCTTCAGGCCGTGCGGACGACCCGCGGCAGCGGGCAGGCGCCACCCGCGGCGTCGCTGGTCGATATCGAGCCGCCGGGGGTCATCCTCTCCTCGCTCAAGCTGGCCGAGGACGATGACTCCATTGCGGTCCGCGTCTACAACATCTCGTCAGCCCCCGTCAGCGGCCGCATCCGGCTGAACGAGCTTCACGGCGCCGTGCAACTCGTGAACCTGAACGAGGAGCCCCTGGGACCGGCCGACGTGCGCGACGGCTGGATCGAGGTTGGCCTGCGGCCCAACGAGATCGTCACCTTCAAGCTGGCGCCGCGCTAAAGGAGGAGCCCATGCCAGTCGATCTGAACCAGCTCCCTTCCTACGAGGACCTGCCGGTGAAAGCGGGGGCGCCCCAGGGCTCCGCCTGGGGGCTGTTCGGCGAGGACGACCAACTGGGCTGCCTCAACCTGCTCACCCCCGAACGCGTGCTGGAGGCCGCCCGCCTGGTGCGCAAGGGCGCGGTCTTCCCCCTCAACCTGCGCATCGACGAGCCGAAGCCACCCATGTTCGGGCGCGGCGCTCCCCGCCATACCCTGCTGGAGGAGGGCGGCGGCGTGGCCCGCGACGATTACCTGGACAGCTTCTGGCCCCAGGCCTCCAGCCAGTGGGACGGCCTGCGCCATATCCGTCACCCCCGCGATGGCTTCTACAACGGCGTCAAGGACGAGGAGATCAGCCAGGAAGAAGGTTCCAAGCTGGGCATCGAGAACTTCGCCCGCCGCGGCATCGTCGGTCGCGGCGTGCTGCTGGACATCGAGCGCTTCCTGCGTCGACAGGGAACGCCGCTCGACCCCCAGAGCTCGACCATCGTCCGCAAGGACATCCTGGAGACCTGCGGCCTGGCCCAGCAGGTGTCGATCCAGCCCGGCGACATCCTCCTGGTCCGCACCGGCTGGCTGCGCTGGTACCTGGAGGAGGCAACCCTGGAGCAGCGCGAGAGGATGGGCGGCGACGCCATGGCGGGCGCCCTGGTGGCGCCCGGCATCGGCCCCGCCGACGAGATGGCCCGATACCTGTGGGACCTGCACGTCGCCGCCGTCGCTGGCGACAACCCGTCCCTGGAGGCCTGGCCGCCCACCCCGGACACCGGCTTCCTCCACTTCCGTCTCATCCCCCACTTCGGCATGCCCATCGGCGAGCTGTGGTACATGGAGGAGCTGGCCGCTGATTGCGCCCAGGACGGCGTCTACGAGTTCCTGTTCACGTCCGCGCCCCTGAACGTCCCAGGCGGCGTCGGCTCGCCGCCCAACGCGCTCGCGATCAAGTAGGAAGGCAAGAGGGGAACCGTCACCCCGACCCTTCGACTTCGCCCAGGACAGGCCTGCAGTGACCCCCTCTCCCGCGCACGGGAGAGGGGCCAGGGGTGAGGGCCCTTCAGGAGGACTCATGCCATGAACGCCGAATCGGCCAAACAGAAGGCCAGGCAGGCCGTCGCCGAAGCCAGCGACGAACTCATCGAGGTCAGCCGCGACATCCACTCGCACCCCGAGCTGAGCATGGAGGAGCGCCGAGCCGCCGCCCTCCTGGCCGGCCGGCTGGAGGGCCACGGCTTCGCGGTGGAGCGAGGCGCCTTCGGGCTGGAGACCGCCTTCCGCGCCCGCTGGGGCGAAGGCCCGGTCACCATCGCCTACCTGTGCGAGTACGATTGCCTGCCCGAGATCGGCCACGCCTGCGGCCACAACCTCATCGCCACCGCCGGCCTGGGAGGGGCGCTGGGCCTGAAGGCGGCCGTCTCGCCCGACGCGGTCACCCTGCTGGTGCTGGGGACGCCGGCGGAAGAAGGCGGCGGCGGCAAGGCGATCATGCTGGAGCGCGGCGCCTTCGAAGGGGTGGGCGCAGCGATGATGGCCCACCCGGCGCCCATGGACATCGCCGCCCCGCCCATGTACGGCGTCGAGGAGGCGGTCGTCGCCTACAAGGGGCAGGCCGTCCACGCCTCGGTGGCGCCGGAGGCCGGCGTCAACGCCCTGGACGGGCTGGTCACCGCCTACCAGGCCATCGCCCAGCTACGACAGCACATCCGGCGCGACTCCCGCATCCACGGCATCATCACCCACGGCGGCTCGGCGCCCAACGTCGTCCCCGACCGGGCGGAGGGCCGCTTCCTGGTGCGGGCGCTACAGCCGGCGTACCTGGTCGACCTCAAGCGACGCGTGGAGCGCTGTTTTCGCGCGGGGGAGGAGGCCAGCGGCGCGGCGCTGACCATCAACTGGGAGAAGTACACCTACGCGCCCATGAACAACAACATGGCGCTGGCCGGCGCCTACAAGGAGAACGCCGTCCGGCTGGGGCGCCGCTTCCTGGAGACGCCCGTCGACTCGACAGGCAGCACGGACATGGGGAACGTGAGCTGGGCCGTGCCCAGCATCCACCCCACGTTCAGCGTGGGCGCCTTCGCCCTGAACCACACGCCGGGCTTCACCGAGGTCTGCGCCACCGACGCCGCCCACGCGGCCATGGTGCAGGTGGCCCAGGCCCTGGCCATGACCGGCGTGGACGTGGCCCTGGACTCGGACCTGCTACGGCGGGCGAAGGAGGAGTTCGCGGGCGGGCGTTGACACCGCACCTGCGGGCCGAAAACCGACTAGGGATGGTGCTATGACCCGGCTGCTGTTGCTCTGGGTGACTCTGCTCTCATCGTTTGCCATAACTGCTGCCCTTCAGCAGTGGACTGGAAGAGCGCCCGTCTCGGCAGCTCCCGGCGACGTTTCTATTACCGCCCTGAGCTGCGACACATCGCCTGAGTATGTCCGGATCAAGAACTTCAGCTCAAGCAGCCAGTCTCTGTCAGGCTTCCATGTCCAGAGCGATCCCGATCAGGACTACGATCTGGCCTCCCACGTATCCACTATTGGGGTGGGCCAGAGTCTTGACTTTCAGAGCGGTAGCGGCGCAGCGGATAACCCCGGTGCGGGTATCTATAAGCTAACGGGTGCGCCCATCTACCGTAACGGTGATCCCACGGACTATGCCCGTCTTGTGCGGTCCGACTCGACCAGTGAGCAGGTCAGTTGCGGCTCTACTCCACCCACACCCACGCCCACGCCGACAGCCACGCCTACGCCCACGCCGACGGCCACGCCCACGCCTACGTCCACACCAACGTCCACGACCACCAAGACGCCGACCCATACGCCTACGCCCACCAAGACGCCAACACCTACGCCAACGCCCACCAAGACCCCTACGCCAACGCCGTCCAAGATCCCCTACGCCCACGCCTACGCCGACGCCTACGCCCACGCCTACCCCGACCAGCACGCCCACGCCAACACCGACGGGAGCCGGTGGCCCGACGCCTACCCCAACGCCCACACCAACCGCCACGGGTGGCCCGACGCCCACGCCCACCCCCACTCCGACGCCGACCGGCGCCAAGACTCCCACGCCCACACCCACCGGCCAGCAGACGGTAGAGGTCGACCTGCTGTCCGGCTGGAACCTCATCTCGCTGCCTGTAGAACCGGAAGACTCCGCGCCGGCCGCCGTCCTCGCCACCATCGCCACCAAGCTAAACAGCGCCTGGGCCTACCAGGCCGGTCAGGCAGCGGCCGCCGCTCAGGCCTCGCCCTGGCTCTCCTACGACCCCAATGTGCCGCCCTTCCTCAACACCCTCACCGCCATCGACGTGGCCATGGGCATCTGGGTGAACATGAAGGAAGCGGCGACGCTGACGGTGACGGGGACGCAGCCGGGCACGACCGAGATCCCCATCGCGCAGGGCTGGAACTTTATCGGCTACCCCTCGGGCCAGACGAAGGCGGTGGCGGATGTGCTGGCCGGGCTGACGTACAACTCCGCCTGGGCCTACGACCCGTCGCTGTCGCCCAGCCCCTGGCAGAGCTACGACCCGGCCGTGCCGCCGTTCCTGAACACCTTGCAGAGCTTCGAGCCCGGTCGGGGCTACGCTCTGAACGCCCCCGGCCCGGGCACGGTCACCGTCCAGCCGTAGCGCCGCGGCGGAGCCTGCCCTGAGCGCGGCCGAAGGGCCCTCAACGCCCCGGGCCCGGGCACGGTCACGATTCAGCCGTAGCGGGGCGCGGCCGTGCGCCCCTACTTCGCCGCGCCTCCGTTGACAGCCCGCCGAAGCGATGATACGGTGCCCTTATCTCCGCACAACTAGAGAGGGAGTGCGTCTTGGCCACCGGCGCTACCGCTGTCCGTTTTCTCCTGCTGCCCATCGCTTTCGTCGCCCTGCTGCTTGCGGACGGCGGCAAACCGGCCGCGGCCGCTCCTGTCCCCGCGCCCGGCGTCGGAACGCTCGTCTTCAACCTCTCGTCCGTTCAGGCGGGCGGGGCGCCGGATTACGCGGACCCGTTTCACGATCTGAACAACCACTGCCGCATCCCCAATACCCCGGGCTCCTACATAATGATGGACAAGGACGGCGTGCTCACCGGCTACTGCGGCTATTCGGACAGCTATTCCAACATCACGGAAACCCGGACCGGCAGCCTTGCCGGCACGGTGGACCTGGAGACTGGCGACGTCGAATTCAGCTACGACACGACTGTGAGGTACGCGCAAAGCGGCGGCAGCACGTATACGTATTCCATCAACTTCAACGCAGACGGTGTGGTGAATACGGGTTACCAGGGCACGGCCAATAGCGCCAGCTTCAGCTTCTCCAAGTCATGCAGCAACAGCGATCCCAATGCCTGCGGCAACGACTCGGACAGCTATTCGTACGGCGGGACGATCGAATTCGGGCTGGACATCAAGGCACTGGCTGAAGTGGACCTGAGCATCGACCACATCGAGGTCGTCCAGGTGGTGCAGACCGCCGGCAACGACATGCGGCTCGTGGCGGGCAAGGCCACGGTGGCCCGCGTGTTCGTCAAGGGCACGCTCCCGATAGACGACGTCAAGCTCACGCTGAAGGGAAAGCGCGGCGGCTCTGACCTGGGCGAGCCGATCCTGATCAACGGCAGCGCAACAGGCGCTTCTCCGGCGGTGGACCGCGCAGCTAAGACCGGTTCTTTCAACTACCGGCTGCCTGCGGACTGGACGCACGTCGGCAGCATCGAGTTGGAGGCGGAGGTGAAACCGCCGGAAGGGGTGGCCGATCCTGAAGAGAACAACAACAAGAAGGCAACCGGCGCCACCTTCTACGAACGGCGGAGGCTCAACATCGCGTATCTGCCGGTCTGCTACCAGCCACCCGGCCAGGCTGCGCCGGCGTGTCCGGATCAAGTGATCGCCACCGGCTCCCTCCTCCTGAACAAGCTATTCCCCCTGCCGGACACGGGCGCCATCTACGGGCCGGTCAACGTCCCTAACTGGATCTGGACACAGCCGTTGACGGCGGACAACCAGAGGACGATCATCGCCGCTCTTCGCAAGCGGTACGACCTTATGCAGCAGTTGTCCGGTGGCTCCGTAGCGGATCAGCTCGCCGGCTGGCTGCCGCCGATCCCCGACATACTCGCCGGCCTCTCTGACCCGATCTGGAATGGCAGTACCGGAAGGGTGAGCTTCAACCAGATGACCGATGACTTGGGCGACTCCCAGCACACGCTGGCGCATGAGGTTGCGCACAACCTGGGTCTGCGCCACCCCAACAAGCCGGACTCCTGCAACGCCAAGGACAACAAAACGGATTGGCCGTACGCAGATTCCACGGTCCAGGAGTACGGGTGGGATATGGCGCTGAACCAAGTGGTGGCAAAGACGAAGAGAGACCTGATGACCTACTGCACGCCGCCGGTCGAGAACATCTGGATGTCTCCGCACAGCTACGACAAGCTCTTCCAGGGCAACTTCCAGCCGGCAGCCCTTGGCGGCGTGACCGCCGCCGGCCAGGCGGCGTACCTCGTGATCAGCGGTTCTGCCATGGCTGACGGGACCGGCGGTACCCTCGATCCGGCTTACACCGTCACTTCCAGCCAGGCGCCGCCGCCGTCGGACCCGGACGGGTCCCACTGCCTGCGCTTTGGGCCCACCGTCGTGGACTACTGCTTCACGCTGGAGTTCAAAGACCACCGCACGCAGGAGCCGGAGCCGGAGGAGTGGTTCTCGCTCGTCGTGCCGCTGCCCGCCGGCGCCACGAGCGTGGCGCTGATGGCAGGCGCCACAGAGCTGGCGCGGCTGGACGCCAGTCCGAGCGCCCCGTCGCTGGACGTGGCAGCGCCCAACGGCGACTGGACGGCGGGCACCCACACGCTCACCTGGTCCGGCAGCGACGCCGACGGGGACGACGTGCTGTACACCGTCCTCTATAGCCCTGACGGCGGCGCTTCGTGGGTCCCCATCGAGGTCGACACGCCGGCATCGGAGTTCTCGTTCGACGTGGCCTCGCTGGAGCCAAGTCAGCAGGGGATGTTCCGCGTGCTGGCCAGCGACGGGCTCAAGACGACGGAGGAGACAACACCCCCGGTGAAGGTGGGCGCCTCCGAGGCGTCGATTGACCTGGTCGCCGGCTGGAACCTCATCTCGCTACCTGTGGTGCCGGAAGACCCCGCCTCGGCCATGGTGCTGGCCTCCATCGCCGGCAAGTTCAACAGCGCCTGGGCCTACCAGGCCGCCGGCGCCCAGGCGGGTGCCCAGACGGACGGCCGTATGGCCGGGGCCGCGGCCGCTACGTGGCTCTCCTACGACCCGGCGGTGCCGCCTTTCCTGAACACCCTCACCGCCATCGACGTGACGATGGGCGTCTGGGTGAACATGAAGGAGGCCGCCACGCTGACGGTGACGGGGACGCCGCCGGGCACGACCGAGATCGCCATCGCCCAGGGCTGGAACTTCATCGGCTACCCGTCCGGCCAGACGAAGCCGGTGGCCGATGTCCTGAGCGGCCTCACGTACAACTCGGCCTGGGCCTACGACCCGTCGCTATCGCCCAGCCCCTGGCAGAGCTACGACCCCAACGTGCCGCCCTTCCTGAACACGTTGCAGAACTTCACCCCCGGCCGGGGTTATGCGCTGAACGCCCCGGGTCCGGGGACGGTCACCGTCCAGCCATAGCAGTCGCGCGGCCCTCACATCCGGCCCCTCTGGTTTGCTGGTTTGCTAGTTTGCTGGTTTGCTGGTTTGCTGGTTATATTCTCCCTGTGCCTGTCCTGAGCGAAGTCGAAGGGCCCCGCCTCCTCCTGGCCACCAACAACCCCGGCAAGGCCGCCGAGTACCGAGTGCTTCTGGAAGGCTGCGGCTGGGAGATCGTCACGCCCGCCGAGCTGGGTCTGGCGCTGCCCGAGGACGAACCTGGCGACACCTACGAGGAGAATGCTAGAATAAAGGCGCTTCGCGGCGCCCGGGCCAGCGGCCTGGTGACCCTGGCCGACGACTCCGGCCTGGAGATCGAGGCCCTGGGCGGGGCGCCGGGTCCCGCCTCGGCCCGCTTCCTGGGTAAGGAGGCCACCTACCCCCAGCGTTTCGAGG
>JACPQO010000068.1 GCA_016190405.1 Chloroflexota bacterium
CTCGACGGCCAGGATGTCCAGCGGCTCCTCCACCACGCAGATGATGCTGCGGTCCCGCTGATCGCTGGAGCAGAGGCGGCAGGGGTCCACCTCCGTCACGTTCTGGCAGACGGAGCAGAAGGTGATCTTCTCCTTCACCTCCAGGATGGCCGCCGCCAGCGCCTGCGCCTCCGACGCGGGCATGCGCAGCAGGTAGTAGGCGAGGCGCTGCGCGCTCTTGGGCCCGATCCCCGGTAGCTTGTAGAACTCCTCGATCAGGCGGACTACCGGCGCCGCTGTGGAGAGACTGGGTTCGCTCAAGGGAGGATCACCTCGAAATGGTGCGACAGGGTAAGCCAATTATAGAAGGGGAACATGGAACATGAAACAAGGCACATGACCGGGCCGGCCGCTTGTTCCATGTTCCTGGTTCCTTGTTCCAGGGGGAGGGGTTAAGGGGAGAGGCCGGGGATGTTTAGGCCGCCGGCCAGACCGGCAAGCTGCTGCATCTGCGTGGCGCGGATCTTCTCCAGGGCCTCGTTAATCGCCGCCGTGACCAGGTCCTGTAGCATCTCCACGTCGTCGGCGTCCACGACCTCGGGCTTGATCGTGATGGAGTTAAGCTTAGGGTGCGCGTTCATCACCACGCTCACGGCACCGCCGCCCGCCGACGCCTCTACGATGGTCTCCTCCAGGTCCTGCTGCGCCTTCAGGGCGCGCGCCTGCAACTGCTGGATCTGCTTCATCATCTCAGGGTTCATCCCGCGGTTCGCCACCTTGCTCTCCTTTCCCGACGATGGGCCCTTCGGCTTCTCTCAGGACAGGCCTGGCGCCCAGCTCGCGCGCCGCCTGCACCAGGTGCCCGCCCTTGATCCGCCCCGGCGTGGACGCGCGCGGCGCGTGCACGTAGGCCACCTTCACCGGCCGGCCCAGCACCGCGCCGAACAGCTCGGCCAGTCTGCTCGCGTAGGGCCCGCTCTCGATCCGCTCAAGATGAAACGTGTGGTAGAAGCCCAGGGTCACGACGTCCCCCTCCAGCGACTTCACCTCGCACGACCCGTTGAGCAGCGCCGACAACTGCTTGTCCGTCTCTTTGCACGATTGCCGCACCTGCTCAACGAGATCGCCTTGCTGGGGCGCCTCGCGAGGCGCCTCCACAGGCGCCGCTCCCGCCGCCTCGCTGGCCTGCGGCCGCAGCGAAGCTGGCTCCGGCTCCGCCTCTGGAGGCGGCTCCAGCCTGGCGCTGGCCGCGGTCGCTGCCACCGCTTCCGCCTCCGCCACCGGCATGCTGAATCGCGGCTCCGCCTTCCTCTCAGGCGGCGCCGCCGCGCCCTCCGACACGAGCTCCACCAGCGCCAGCTCCAGGGGCAGTGATGACTGCGGGTCCTCCCGGAAGTCCACCCGCCCGAACGTCCGCAGCGCCCGCACGATCTGGTCTGCCTGGGCGTCCGCCGCCGCCGCCTTCACCTCTGCCGTAGCCTCCCGCGGCAGGTCCAGCTCTTCCAGCGCCCCCGCCTTAGCCAGCAGCAGGCCGCGCAGGTAAAGCACCACCTGTCGCGAGAACTGCCGCATGTCCACGCCGTCGTCCGCCGCGGAGGCGATCAGCTTGAGCCCTGCCGGCAAGTCGCCGGCCAGGGCCCGCCGCGCCAGTTCCCCGCTGCGGGCGTCGACGCTGAGCCCCAGCGCCTCCTGCACCTGCTCCAGGCTGGGCGAAGGGCCGTAGTAGGTCACCACCTGCTCCAGCCCGTTAATGGCATCCCGCAGGCTCCCCGAGGCCCCGCGGGCGATCTCGCCCAGGGAAGCTTCGTCCAGAGAATAGCCTTCCCCCTGACAGATGCGGGCCAGCAGCGTCACCGCCGCCGGGAGCGGGATGCGGCGCAGGTCGAACCGCTGGCAGCGCGAGATGACGGTGGCCTCCACCTTGTGCGGCTCCGTCGTCGCCAGCACGAAGATGATGTGCGGTGGCGGCTCCTCCAGCGTCTTCAGCAGCGCGTTCTCCGCGCCCTTGCTCAGCATGTGCACCTCGTCCAGCAGGTACACCTTGTAGCGCCCCGACATGGGGTTCAGCACCACGTTTTCCCGCAGCTGGCGGATGTCGTCCACGCTGTTGTGGCTGGCCGCGTCCTGCTCGATGAAGTCCATGGCGCGGCCCTCGACGAAGGCCCGACACGAGTCGCACTGGTTGCAGGGCTCGCCGTCGGCCGGTGCGGCGCAGTTGGCCGCCTTGGCAATGAGCCGTCCCAGGCTGGTCTTGCCCGTGCCACGCGGCCCGCACAGCAGGTAGGCGTGCGCCAGCCGCCCGGACGCCACGGAGTTGCGCAGGGTGCGGGTCACGGGCTCCTGCCCCACGACTTCCGCGAAGCTCTGGGGGCGCCACTTGCGGTAGAGGACTTCGCTCACTACGGGGTCATTATACCGGGCGGCGGCAGCCCGAACCAAAGCATCTTCAGAGCAGATCGAGAAATTGCTGCCGCGAAAGGCCGGCTTCGCGGATGATCCCCATCAGGGTCTTCCGCGGTAGCTCTCGCCTGTGCATCGGCACCGGCAGGGCAAGGCCGGACGCAGGGTGATGCAGGACGACCTGACTCCCTCGCTGGCGGATCACCGAGAAGCCCGCGCGTTCGAGAGCCCGGATGACCTCGCCGGGCGTTAGCGACGGGACTCGGCCTTCGCCCAAGGCGGGTTTGCCTTAAACTCTTTCAGTGCCGGAAGGAACTGGGGAGGTATCGCGTCGCCGTATTCCTCCATCACCTCGAGCATCCCCGCCATAGCATCCCGGACCATGTAGAGCGCCTCTTCCAGGGTATCGCCGCAAGTTACGAGGCCGTTCAGTTCTGGAACAGTTACGGTATACGCCCGGTCTTCTTCGTCCCACTCCACCCTGATGTGAAACTGCCGGTCTTTCGCCTTCATCAGCTCCTCCGTACACTCACGCTAACACCGGCTTCGAGATTTTTCAATGGGTGCCCCCCAGCAGCTCCTCCTCCCGCGCCCGCATGCGCCGCTCCTCCTCCGGCACCGCGTGGTGGTAGCCCAGGAGGTGCAGGATGCCGTGCACCAGCAGGTGCGCCACCTCCGCCTCCGTCGAGCGGCCGGCCTCACGGGCCTGCCGCTCAGCCGTGGGGTACGAGATGATGACCTCGCCCAGCCGCAGCACACCGTCGGGCGGCGGCGCGAACTGCTCGCCCTCCCGCAGCGAGAACGACAGCACGTCCGTGGCCTGGTCCTCCCCGGCGTAGCGGCGGTTCAGCTCGCGCACGGTGTCATCGTCCGTGACCAGCACCCCCAGCTCGGCGGCCGGCACCCCTTCCGCCTCCAGCACATCGCGGGCGATCCCTGCCAGCCAGTCGGCATCGACTGCGGACGCGAACTGATCGTCAATAGAAACAAGGACGGAATGCGCAGCCGGCTCGCTCATGGGACGCCGTCCGCCGCCCCTAGCTGAAGACCCCCGCCGCCGCCTCCGAGGCCTGCAGCAGCGGGTTGGGGAACACCCCTACCACCAGCAGCCCCACCACCGCCACCGTCATCGCCAGCCCCAGGTACAGCCCGGGCTGGATGCGCTCTTCGCTGGCCGGCTCCCCTGTGTACATGTTCAGCACCACCCGCAGGTAGTAGTAAGCGGAGATGACGCTGTTGAGGACGCCAGCGATAACCAGCCAGACCAGGTCGGCCTGCAC
>JACPQO010000061.1 GCA_016190405.1 Chloroflexota bacterium
ATGGGCGAGCAGCCGTATCGCATTTCCCATTGCTCATTTCTCATTGCTCATTTCCCATTTTCCAGCCAGGCCCCAGCTTGCGGGCGAAGGCGTCCAGCGTCAGCGCCAGGGGCGTGGTGTCCTGCTCGTACTGCGGCTTCAGCTCCGCCCAGCGGTCGATGATGTCTACGATAGCCAGTTCGTCCGGGTCGGCCAGGCGGGAGCGCAGCTCCTCGCGGGTGAGCGAATAGGGCCGGCCCAGCAGCAGCTCGCGGGCCTTGAGGGCCAGGACGGCCAGCTTGGCGGCGTAGCGCAGCATGCGAGCGTTGCGGGCGCGCAGGAAGTTGCGGTAGTGCTGTTCCATCTCGTCGTAGTCGGGCTCGCGGTGGAGCAGGCGGTAGCGGCACTCGAAACGGATGTCGCGGGCCAGTACGCGCAGGTCGGCCAGGAGGTTGTCGCGCGTGAAGGGCGGCGGCTGGAAGTCGCCGTAGAGGGGGACGAGGCCGAAGTGGAACTGCGGGCGCCCGTCCGGCGGGTACTGTCGCAGCTCTTCCTCCGTCTGCACGAAGGTGGACCACTCGGCGCGGCCGCGGAACACCTTCTGCATGCGCAGGAGCGCGTCGTCATCGATGCGTTTGAGGATGATGATGAGGTCGTGGTCGGAGTCGGGCTTGGCCTCGCCGCGGGCCCAGGAGCCGTGCCAGAGCAGGGCGCGGAGGTTGTCGCCCAGGGAGGCGATGAGGGCATCGGCGACCTGGCGGACCTCAGCGGGCAGGTCGCTTCTCGTTGCAGCTAGCGTCTCTTCCCGCTCGTGGTGAGGTATCGAACCATGAGCGGAGTCACGACGCCTGGAATCGGGGGGTCTTTCTCCGCTCATTCCTTCGATACCTCAGGATGAGCGGGACGCACGGCCTTCTCTTCCGTGTTGCATGCCTTCTTGGCTCCGTCCAGCAGGTGGAGGTCGAACTGGGCGTAGCTGTCCAGCACCAGGTCCGCCTCATCCAGCGGCGGGAGCGCCGTGGAAGCCGCGCGCAGTTGGACGGCGAACATCCCGGCGGCCCTGGCGGCGGCGATGCCGGCGGCGGTGTCCTCGATGGCCAGGCAGCGGCCCGGCGGGATGTCCAGCCGGCGGGCGGCCTCCAGGAACAGGTCGGGGGCCGGTTTGCCGTTGTCCACCTCGCTGGCGGAGACGGTGGCATCGAACGTGTCCTGGAGGGCGAGGCCGCGCAGGGTGGCGTCCACCCAGGAGCGCAGGGAGGCAGAGGCGACGGCTATGGGGACGCGGCGGCGCCGCAGCTCGGCGATGAGCGGGAGGACGCCGGGCAGGGGCTCCATGGGCCGCGCCAGTAGGCGGAGGACGGTATGGTCGTAGGCGTCGATGTACGGAGCGGGTGGCTCCTTTATTCGGAAGCGGTTGAGGACCCAGTCCCAAGCCGCCTCTACCGTCAGGCCGATGATGTGGGTGTAATCGCCGGCCGTTACGCGGTGGCCGAGAGGCGCCAGCACGACGTTGAACGCCTCGTGGTACAGCGGCTCGCCGTCCCAGAGGACGCCATCGAGGTCAAAGATGACGGCGCGGAAGGGGCCGCCCATCAACCCCGCGCCCCCGAGGAAACCGGAGATGGGAAATGGGAAATGGGCGTCCTTCCGAGCGCATTTCCCATTTCTCTTTGCCCATTTCCTGGCGCGCTCACGGCTGTTCCCTCTCGCGCAGCGCGGGGAACAGGATCACCTCGCGGATGGAGGTGTGGCCGGTGAGGGCCATGACCAGCCGGTCGATGCCGATGCCCAGGCCGGCGGTGGGCGGCATGCCGTGCTCCAGGGCGACCAGGAAGTCCTCGTCAGCGACCTCGGCCTCCTCGTCGCCGGCGGCGCGCAGGCGGGCCTGCTCCAGGAAGCGCTCCCGCTGGTCGATGGGGTCGTTCAGCTCGCTGTAGGCGTTGCCCACCTCCAGGCCGGCGATGAACAGCTCGAACCGCTCCACCAGGCCGGGGTTGTCGGGCTTGCGCTTGGCCAGGGGCGACAGCTCCACCGGGTAGTCGATGAGGAAGGTGGGCTGCATCAGCTTGGGCTGGACGGTGGCCGACAGCAGCTCATCGATCAGCTTGCCGCGGCCCCAGCCCTCGTCGATGGGGATGCCGCAGGCGGCGACAGCCTGTCGCATGGATTCGACGTCGGGATGCGCCTCGAAGTCGACGCCGGAGTGCTCGCGGATGGCGTCGCGCAGAGGTACGCGGGACCAGGGGGGCCTCAGGTCGATGACGGTGTCGCCCCAGGTGACCTTGGTGGCGCCCAGGACCTCCTGGGCCACCTGGGAGATCATCTGCTCCACCATGGCCATGACGTCGGTGTAGTCCGCGTAGGCCTCGTACGTCTCCAGCATGGTGAACTCCGGGTTGTAGCGCGTGGAGACACCTTCGTTGCGGAAGATGCGGCCCAGCTCGTAGACCTTATCGAAGCCGCCGACGATGAGGCGCTTGAGATGCAGCTCCAGGGCGATGCGCAGGTAGAACTGGCGGTCCAGGGCGTTGTGGTAGGTGACGAAGGGGCGGGCGGCGGCGCCGCCGGCGGCGGCCTGGAGCACCGGCGTCTCCACCTCCAGGAAGCCGCGGCCGTCCAGGAAGCGGCGGATGGCGCTGATGGCGGCCGAGCGGACCAGGAAGGCGTCGCGGACGGGGGCGTTGGCCATCAGGTCCAGGTAACGCTGGCGGTAGCGGACCTCGACGTCGTGGAGGCCGTGCCACTTCTCAGGCGGGGGCCGCAGGGCCTTGGACAGCACGGTGAAGTCCGTGGCCTGGACGGTGGCCTCGCCGGTCCGCGTGCGAAAGAGCGTGCCGCTGACGCCCAGGAAGTCGCCCAGGTCCAGGTCCTGAAGGGTGTCGTAGGCGCCGCCGAGAACGTCCCGCTTGAAGTAGGTCTGGATGCGGCCGGAGCCGTCGCGCAGGTCAATAAAGGTGGCCCTGCCCATCTGGCGCAGGGCGGTGATGCGGCCGGCCACGGTCACCGCGTCTTCAGGCGCTTCCCCTTCTTGGAGGAGGGCCACCGCCTGCTGGGCCGAATAGGTGCGGCGAAAGCGGGCGGGATAGGGGTCAACGCCGCGGGAGCGCAGGCGCTCCAGCTTTGTTTTGCGAAGGGCTATGATCTCGTCCTCGCCCATGGTTCGGGTGACCTTTGTGGGGGTCTGAAGACCCCCACCTACATCGCTGGTTGGAGGGTTGAATGATCAGGCGGGGCAGCGCGCCCCGCCTGATTTTACCTTCGCTGCCTGTCAGCGGCTAGCTGATGTTGACGATGGTCCAGCGCAGGACGCCGGCCGGGGCGTTGACCTGGACCTCGTCGCCGACGGACTTGCCCAGCAGGGCCAGCCCCACCGGCGACTCGTTGCTGATGCGACCGGCCTTGGGGTCGGCCTCGGCCGAGCCAACGATGGTGTACTGCTCCCGTTCGCCCTTATGATTCAGCACGGCGACGGTGGAGCCCAAGCCGACGCGCTGATGATCGTGGGCTTCCTCGATGATGACGGCGTTCTGGATGATGTTCTCCAGCGTAAGGATGCGACCCTCGACGAAGGCCTGCTCGTTGCGGGCGTCTTCGTATTCGGGGGTATTCTGGGCGCCCACCATCTCTTTGGCGTCGTGGATGCGCTGGGCCACCTCAGCACGGCGAACAGTGATGAGGTCGTCCAGCTCCTGCTTCAGTTTAGCCAGGCCGTCTTTGGTTAGGGGTACAGCCTTGCCCGGCATCGCGGTTCTCACTCCTTGAATTGGCGTTGGGAAAAAAGAGACTGGGGGCCAAGCCCTCAGTCGTGCAGCGCCCTAATCTCCGGCCAGATTATAGCGCAAGGCGCAAGGGTTGTAAAGCGCGGCAAGCCTGCGGCCGGCGGGCAGGCCTGCCTGTCCGCCGGCACCTCTGGACTTGTTTTGCGGAGCGGGGGCTGTGATACAATCCGCCTGACTGCGAGGCACACAGGCGCCTGACTCGCGTCCCTTGGAGGTAGCCAGCCCTTAAAGCATGCGAGGATTCCCGCCCCGCGATATGCCGCCGGAGAGGCGTCCGCGGCGTGAGCTACCGAGGCCGGAGGGGCCTTTCGACCGGTTGCTGCGGCGCCGGCCGGAGCGCGATCCCGCTCCCTTCATCATCGGCGGCACCATCGCTTTCGTGGCCCTGGTGATCGGGCTGGTGTTCGTCTTTTCGTCGCTCCTGGGCGGCGGCGGCGACAACAGGGGCGAGATAAGCGGGCTGCCGGCTGGTATCAAGGGCCGGCTGGGGACGATGCCCAGGCTGCCGCCGGGGCTGGTGGCGGTGAGCGACTTCGTCGAGTTCGAGACGGAGAAAGAGATCACGGCCGAGATCCAGTTGCCGCTGAATCAGCGAGTAGAGGACCCGGCGCAACTGGGCTTCTATACGTTCCTGAGCTCGCGATGGCAGCGGGTCGCCGATGTGGAGCTGGTGGAGGGGGGTGTCCGTGGCAAGGCCGAATTCCGCTCGGTACCCGGCAATCTAGCCGTCCTCCAGGTGGCGGCGCAGGCGTACCAGGTGGCCGGGTCGCTGCCCGCAGGCGGCAGCCTGCACCCGGACGCGAAGGTCAACATCCTGAGCCCCCGGGACTACCGGCCGGCCGCCGATGGCTCCGTGCAGGGGACGGCGACGCCGCTACAGGTGGACGCGGGCGTTCTCCTAATGCCAACGATCGTGGGGAGCGGCCAGGACGCCGCGGCCGCCGTGGACAACATCCTGGCCGACGGCTCGCTGCGGGCGGCCCACATCCAGGCCATCGTTGGCCTGGCCCAGCAGGGGCAATTGGCGGCCATTGACCTCGAGTATTCCTCGGTGGACTCGGCGCTGGGCGCGGAGTTCACGGAGTTCGTGCAGGGACTGTCTGAGGCGCTGCACCAGGGCGGGGCCCGCCTCAGCCTGACGCTGCCGCCGCCGACCGGCCAGCGGCAGGCCTACGATTGGCAGGCGCTGGGGCAGGCGGTGGACATCATCAAGGTGCTGCCCATCGCCGACCCGGTGGCCTACTGGGAGAAGATGCCTGACGCCCTCAACCAAATAACGGAGGATGTTGCGCCCAACAAGGTGATGCTGGTGCTGAGCCCGTTCAGCGTGGAGCGCACGGGGAGCGTGGCCCGGCCCGTCGGCTATCAGGAGGCGATGGTGCTGGCAGCGCAGGCGGTGGTGCGGGAGCCGGGGGACCCCGAGAAGATCAAGCCGGGGGTAACCGTGAAGCTGGTGGCGGCCAACCTGGACGACGGGGAAGGGGCCTCGCCGCTGCGCTGGAGCGACAACGCCGCGGCGGTAACCTTCTCCCTGGGAGGCGGCCAGAACCGCACCATCTTCGTGGAGAACGGGTTCAGCGTGCGCTTCAAGCTGGAGATGGTTGAGGCGTACGGCCTGGGCGGCGTGGCGGTGGCCGACGCCTCCGCTCAATCGGACGTGGCCAACGTGTGGCCGGCGGTGAACGAGCTGGCCTCATCGGCGACGGTGACGCTGCTGCGGCCCAACGACGACACTCTGCTGCCGCGCTGGCAGGCGCCGGACGGCGGCGACCTGGGCGCGGGAGCAGGCACGACGGCCACCTGGATCGCGCCTTCCGTAGCCAGCACCTACACCCTGGTGCTCATCGTCAGCGATGGGGAGAGGCGGTTCGGGCGCCGGACGACGGTGGAGGTGAAGGGGCCGCCGTCCACGCCGACGGCGGTGCCGACGTTCACGCCGGAGGCGACGGCTACGCCCACGCCCACGCCCAGCGCCACGGCGGCAGGAACGGCCGTGCAGGTGGGAATACTGGCGGAGGGCGACGACGCCGACGGCCAGTACACCAACAACGAAACCGTCAGCCCGGGCTCGACGGTCACGTACCTGGTGACCTTCGACAATGACAGCCCCGAGCCGGTGACGATCGTCTCCCTGGTGGACGACGTATACGGGAATGTGACCTGTCTCGATAGCGAGGGCGAAGGAGTCCTAGGGCAAACGCTGAAGGCGGACGACGGCGATGGTCCCCAACTGGACGGTGGGCCGGACGAGGTGCAGTGCACCTTCACCGCCAAGGCGCCCAGCCAGTCCGGTGAGACGGTCAAGAACACGATAACCGGGACCATAAAGGATGCCCAAGGAAACGAGGCGTCCGATGAGGATGACGCTACCATCACCACGGCTGTGGCAGGATCACCGTCGCCATCGCCGTCACCGTGACGTAGGGAGAATATGCTCTGATGCGGGTCATTGCGGGCCGGGCCAAGGGCCGCCGGCTCAAGGGACCAGGCAGGTCGGGCACAACGAGGCCGAGCACGGACATGATGAAGGGAGCGCTGTTCTCGGCCCTCTGGTCCCTAGGGGCAGAGATGTCGCGGGTGCTGGACCTGTACGCGGGAAGTGGGACACTGGGCATCGAGGCGCTGAGCCGGGGCGCCGGCTGGTGCGACTTCGTGGAGCGGGACCCCGCGGCCTGCGGCGTCATCAGGGAGAACCTGCGGGCCACGGGGTTCGAGGAGCAGGCGAGGGTGCTCTGTCTGTCGGTGGAGCGGGCCGGGGACAGGCTGGAGACAGGCGCCAGCGGTCCGTACACCCTGGTTCTGGCCGACCCGCCATATGGAGATGCCGGGGGGACGGTGGCCCTACAATCGCTGACGCAGAGCCCCCTGGTGGAGGCTGGAAGGACGGTGGTGGTGCTGGGGCACAGCGGCAGGGAGGAGGCGCCGGCCCAGTTGGGCCCGCTGTCCCTGCTGAAATTGCTCCGGCACGGCGATAGCGCGATGGCGATCTATCGGTAGGAGGTGAATCTTGGTAGCGGCGCTGTATGCGGGCCGGTTCGATCCGGTCACCAACGGGCATGTGGACATCGCGCAACGGGCGGCCACCCTGTTCCAGCGGGTGGTCGTGGCCGTGTATGACCTGGCGCCATCGGTCGGCCTGTTCACGACGGAGGAGAGGGTCAGCCTCTTCCAGCGGGCGGTGACGCACCTCCGAAACGTGGAGGTCAAGTCCTTCTCGGGGCTGGCCGTGGACTTCGCGCGCAAGGAGCAGGCCAAGGTCCTGGTGAGGGGGATCCGGGCGGTCTCGGATTTTGAGGCCGAGCTGGACATGGCGCTGATGAACAAGAAGATGGCGCCGGAAATCGAGTCGATGTACCTCATGGCCAGCCTGGAGCACCTGTACGTCAGCGGGCACCGCATACGGGAGGTGGCAAGCCTGGGCTACGACGTTGGGGAGATGGTGCCGGCTCACGTGATGGAGGCGTTGCAGAACAAGTTCGGCAAGAAGTCGTAGAAGGCCGGAAGTTGGACATATTGCATCTGATAGACCGGCTGGAAGAGCTGGCTTCGGAGGCCCGGCGATTGCCGGTGGGCGGCGGCGCCGTAGTCTCGCGGCAGCGTCTGCTGGACCTGATCGACCGGATGCGGGTGGCCCTGCCCCGCGAGGTGTACGACGCCAGGGAGGTGCTGGAGAAGCGGGACGAGGTGCTGGTGGCGGCCGAAGCGGAGGCGGCGCGGCTGCTGGCCCAGGCCCAGGCCGAGGTCGAATCGCGGCTGAAGGAGACGGCGGTGGTGAAGGCGGCCGAGGAGCGCGGACGGGAGCTGGTATCGCAGGCGGAGGGCCGGGCGCAGGAGCTGTCCAGGGAGGCCGAGGAGCAGGCCCGGGGCCGCCTGGACGAATCGCAGGCGGTAGCGCGACAACAGATGCGCGAGGCGGACGTCTATTCGCTCCAGACGCTGAAGCGGTTGCAGCAGGAGCTGGAGGGGTTCCTGGCCACGGTCCGGCGGGGGGTGGAGACGCTGGAGCAGCGGGCAGCGGAGCGCCCTGGCTAGCGACCGGCTCCACGATTAGACATGTGCAGGCCGCGCTCAGCGCGGCCGTCTTGTTTTTGCGGGGCGCTCAAAACGCCGGCTGGAGAGCCAGAAGGCGATCCCGATGGCCCCGCCGGCCGAGGTGAGGACGGCGAGGAAGATGAGGACCCGGATGAGGGCCGTCTGCGATGCGTCGTCGATGGCGCCGGCGGCGCTGTTGGCCCTATCGATGGCCGTCTGGAAGTCGCCGCGGGCGAAGGCGAAGGCGGCCTCGTCGAGATCGCTCCCGGGGTCACTGCCCAGCAGGCCGATGCGGCGCCACAGGCTGCGCGGCGCGTCCACCTTGTCTCGGGCTGCCGTATAGGCGTCCACGGCCCGCCGGGCGTCGGCGAGGGCGAGGCGGGCGGCCTCGAAGTCCCAGTTGGCCAGGGCGTCGTCGATGACCTTGGGGAAGGAGAGGCCGGCCGCCTGGACGTCGCTGCGCAGGCGGGCAAGGCCGTCCCTGATCTCGGCGTAGGTCGTGAGGGCGGCCTCGGCGCGGTCCAGGGCGGCCAGCGCCTCCTCGAACCGCCAGCCCGCTATGTCCTGTCGGATGTTCTCGGGGATGTCCCCGGACAGGCCTTCGGCCTGGGCCTGGGCGGCCACGGCGCTCAGGCGGTCGCGGCCCTGGCGGCGGGCCTGGAGGATGGGCCCGTAGGAGTCCGGGAAGACCCACCGGGCGAACAGCTGGTCCAGGTTGCCGCCGCTCACCTCCTCCAACGTGTCCATGAAGCGGCGGCTGTCGGCGGGCTGGCCGCTCTGGGCGATGGCGGCGTTGGCGCGCTGGAGGGTGTCCAGGCCGAGCTGGTCCTTGAGGAGCGTCAGAAAGCGCAGCGAGCGGTCGTAGCCCGCGCTGTCGGCCTGGCGGTCGGCTTCGCTGGGGGCGCCGCTGGAGATGTCGGGCCACTGGTCCAGGCGCAGGTCGAGGTCGGCGGCGGGCGGACGCTGGCTGGACGGCGGCTGGACCAGACCCGGGGGCAGGTGGGCGGCCGCCTCCCGGGCCATTAGCTCAGCGAAGCCTTCGACCAGCCAGCGGCGGGCATAGATGTTCGACCAGAGGTGGGCCAGCTCGTGCAGGGCCGTAAGGTCGTCGGCCACCGGGGAGATGGCGATGTCACAGGAGGTCTGCGGATCGCAGGAGGTGAGCCCCTCGTAGCCCAGGATGACCTGGCGGCCGCCCTCGGCGATGTTGATGGCGAAGGGCCCCGAGTAAGGGAACCCGTACAAGTCTTCGATGACGGGCAGGGCGGCGGTCACCAGCTGCTGGAGGTGCTGGGCCCAGGCTTCCTCGCCTTGAAAGTACGTGAGGTTCACGGACACGTTCTTCTCGCCCAGGGAGAGGCCGATGGGGATGGTGGCGGTGGCGTCGGGGCGGCTCACCTCGGCGAAGGCGGCCACCCGGACGGAGTCGGAGCCGGCGCAGGAAAAGGAGGCGCCGTTCTGGGTGCAGTCTACGGGCTCCAGGTTGACCTGCCACGGCGGCCCGTTGGGGGTGGCGATGACCACGGTGGCCTGGTCGCCGCTGGCCACGGCAGGGAGGAACACGTAGAACGGGGTGACCAGCAGCGACTGGTCGCGGGCGCTGGGCAGGCTGTAGTCCAGGCTGAGGTTGTAGGTGTCGTGATAGTAGAGCAGGCGATCGAAGACGACCGTGGCCACGAGGAGGGGGCCGGGAGCGGAGTTATCCACAGTAACGGTCAGGGGCTTACCGGCAGGAGAGAGGGCGGAGATGTCGGTGGCGCCGCGCAGGATGGGCAAGGAGACCGAGTCGTAGAAGGAGATGGTGCCGCCGCCGTCCCTGGCGGTCTGGGGATCGTTGTCCTCGACAGTGACCTGCCAGGAGACGTGAACGGGGCGCTGGTCGGGCTGGATGTCGTAGGAGACGTGGGCGGTCACGCGCAGCAACTGGCTGGCGCCGGCCGGGCGGCTGGCCGGGCCGAGGAGCAGCAGGCTGAGAGCGAGCAGGACGAGGGCGAGGGTGGGGCGCGTGGGGATGCTCCGTGGTCAGTCTGTGGCGGCCGGCCTCTCTGCCTCCGGTTCCGCATCGTCTTCCGGTGGGGGTTCGAATATGGCCTGGAGGCCGTCTAGGGCGATGTTGAGGCCGTGCTTCTGGTGGCCGGCCCACAGGAAGAGGCCGATGAGCCAGCCGCGCGGGCCATGGGTGGAGGCGGTGGCGACCAGCTCCACGCGGGTGTGGTCATCGCTGGCGGGCCGTAGGAGGAAGGCGTGGGACTCCAGGGTCAGGATGTAGCGCTTCTCGTCCTCGCCGCGGATGGGTGCGAAGGCGATGTACTCCGGCGGCGCCCAGTGCGTGACCTCGAAGTCGAAGGCCTGGCCGTCGGCGGTGTGGGTGCGAAAGGTGGTGCCGGCGCCCTGGTGCTGCGCGGAGGTGAGCTCGATGCGGCTCCAGCCGGTGTTCCAGCGGCCGGCGTTGCCGATGTCGGCCAGAGCGGCCCAGACCCGCTCGCGGGGCGCGGCGATAACCCGGGAGACAGAGGTGGTGGGCATCAGCGGTACCCGCCATAGACGGCGAAGCCGGCGCGCATCCAGAAACAGTCGACTGCCGAAAAGCCGGCCTCCTCCAGCCACTTGAGCTGCTCGAACAGCCGGTCGGGGGTCTCGCCGGGTTCGAGCTCCGCGCTGGCGTACGGGTTCCATCGCTGGTCGCGCGCCGATCGAAAGGCGTCGAGCGAACCCGTGAGATCGAGCGACCGCTGGCGGGCCGCCGCGTCCCAGGCGGCGGCGAAAGACAATCGCACGACCTCGGAGGCGGGCTCGACGATGTCGGCGATGAGGAGCGCCCCGCCGGGCTCCAGCTTTGGACACAGGTCGCGGAAGAGGCGCCGCTTGCCCTCGCGGTGCAGGTGGTGAAGGGCAAGGGATGAGACGACGCAGCGAAGGGGAGCGGGCAGATCGTCGAGCCAGTCGCGTCGATCGAGGTCGAAGCGTCTGACCTCGGCGCGGGAGCCGAAGGCGGCGAGACGCTGGCGGGCGCGATCGAGCATCGCCTCGGAGCCGTCCAGGGCCAGGACGAGGGCGCGAGGGAACCGCTCCAGCAGGCCGGCGGCGAAGCGGCCCTCGCCGCAGCAAAGGTCCACCGCCGCGAAGGCCTCGTCCGGGCGGGCAGGCACCAACGATAGGAGCACTTCCAACTGCTCGTCGCGCGAGGGGACGGCCACCTCGGCCAGGTCGAGGAAGGTGTGCGAGTCGGCCTCGGTCCAGTTGGAAGGGCGTTGGTCCATGGTGGTCATTTCGCCACCACGTTTACCAGCTTGCCGGGGTGGCTGGCAAGGCCGCGCCTTGAAAGGCGCGGCATGGGGCGCTGGATCCACATGCGGGCGACCTGAAGGTCGCCCCTACAGCGGGCCTCCGCGGTCATTTGACCACCACGTTTACCAGCTTGCCGGGGACGTAGATCACCCGCTGCACCTCGCAGTTATCGATGTGCTTCCGGACCTGGGGGCTGGACAGGGCCAGCTCCCGGGCGCGGGCTTCGTCGATATCGGCGCCCACCTGGATGCGGTCGCGCAGCTTGCCGTTGACCTGGACGACGAGGGTGATCTCTTCCTCGCGGACCAGTTCGGCGTCCCAGGCGGGCCAGGCCTGCTGGTGGATGCTGTACGGCCTCCCGGTCCGGGCCCACAGCTCCTCGGCGATGTGCGGCGCGATGGGGGCCAGCATCAGCAGCAGCGATTCGACGGCCTCCTGCCAGGCTGCGCGGTCGACGGGGCCCGAGTCGCGCAGATCGGTGAGGCCGTTAGTCATCTCCATGAGGCCGGCGATAAGGGTGTTGAAGCGGAACTCGTCCATCTCCTCGCTGGCGCGGCGGATGGTCTGGTGGGTGAGGCGGCGCATGGCCCGCAGCGCGGCGGGATCGGGCTCGCCGAACCCCGGCTCGGTGAGGATTAGGTTCCACAACCGGTGGAGCCAGCGGCTGACGCCGCGCACCCCCTCGTCGCTCCAGTTGACGTTCATTTCGAAGGGGGCCATGAACAGCTCGTAGCCGCGCAGGGCGTCGGCGCCGTGGCGCTCGACCACGGTATCGGGGGTGATGACGTTGCCCTTGCTCTTGGACATCCGCTGGCCGTCGGCGGCGTGGACGATTCCCTGGTTCATTAGCTTGGCGAAGGGCTCCTTGAAGGGGACTAGGCCGGCGTCGTACATCACCTTCGTCCAGAAGCGGGCGTACAGGAGGTGCATGACGGCGTGCACGGCGCCGCCCACGTAGAGGTCCACCGGCAACCAGAAGCGCATGGCGTCGGGCTCGAAGGGCCCCTGGTCGTAGTGAGGGCTGGTGAAGCGCAGGAAGTACCAGGAGGAGCAGGCGAAGCCGCCCATGGTGTCCGTCTCGCGCTCGGCGGAGCCCTGGCAGCGAGGGCAGGTGGTTTGGACGAACTCCGGTACGTTGGCCAGGGGGCTCTTGCCGGTCCCCGAGGGCTCGTACTGCTCCACCGGCGGCAGGAGGACGGGGAGGTCATCTTCGGGGACAGGGATCTCGCCGCAGTCGGGACAGTAGATGATAGGGATGGGAGCGCCCCAGTAGCGCTGGCGCGAGATGAGCCAGTCGCGCATGCGGTAGGAGACGGTGCGCCGCCCCCAGCCGCTGGACTCGACATAATCGGCGATGCGGTTCTTGCCCTCGTCGCTGGGGAGGCCGTCGAACTGACCAGAGTTGACCATGGCGCCGGGCTCCAGGTAGGCCTGCTGCAACTCGCTGCCGCCCCAATCGTCGGGTGCGATGACGACCCGGACGGGGATGCCGAAGTTCGCGGCGAACTCGAAGTCGCGCTGGTCGTGGGCGGGCACGCCCATGACGGCGCCGGTGCCGTACCAGAGCAGGGCGTAATCGGCGATCCAGATGGGGACATCCTGGCCGGACAGGAGGTTGCGGCAGCGGGCGCCGGTGAACACGCCGGTCTTCTCGCGGTCGGTGCTGAGGCGCTCGATCTCGGTCCGCCGGCGGGCCTGTTCGATGTAGGCCTGCACCTCGGCGCGCCGCTCGGGGGTGGTGATAAGGGGGACCAGGGGGTGCTCCGGGGCCAGCAC
>JACPQO010000069.1 GCA_016190405.1 Chloroflexota bacterium
GAGATAACGCTCCCCAAGTTCCGGCCTGTCCAGGAGGTCTGATGCCCAGGCGTCTCGCTGCTACCGATAAGGAGAAGGCCGCCCCCTTCAAGAAAGTGGCCATCGTCGGCGCCTCTTTCCCCTGTCATTCCGAGCGCCGACTCCGGCCGCTCGCAGCATCCTTGCATCTTCGCGAAGGAATCTCGGGTGGGGCAAGCGCGCCCGTGATGAGGACAGCCGAAAGGAATCCGGGGCGGGGCGAACACCACTGCGCGACGCCGGCACCCTACTGGCTGGAAAACCACCCGCCTGACCCACCACCCCACCTGACCCCAGGTCCCTTCGCGAAGATGTCGCCTGACCATCGCCAGCGTCATCCCGCTCAGGATGACAGCAAGCCAAGTTCCGGCCTGTCCAGGAGGTCTGATGCCCAGGCGTCTCGCTGCTACCGATAAGGAGAAGGCGTCCCTCTTCAAGAAAGTCGCCATCGTCGGCGTGGACGAGTGCGACGAGATAGGCATCGTGCCCCACAAGTCCGCCCTCCAGCTCCACGCCGAGGCGGCCCGCAACGCCCTGGCCGACGCCGGCATCGACAAGTCCGAGGTGGACGGCATCTTCACCGCCGGCGCCGGCTGGGCCGCCAGCCTCCAGATGGCCGAGTACCTGGGCATTACCCCCACCTACACCGACGGCACGCAGGTCGGCGGCTCCTCCTTCGTCATCCACGTCGAACACGCCGCCGCCGCCATCGCCGCCGGCCTCATCAACGTCGCCCTCATCACCCACGGCGAGACCGGCCACTCCAACCGTTTTCGCCAAGGAGCCGGCCGGCCGGGGATGGACCCCTGGTTCCCGGCCGTCCAGTTCGAGGCCCCGTACCACATCGGCGGCGCCCCCACCGTCTACGCCCTGGCCTGCCAGCGCCACATGCACCAGTACGGCACGACCCACGAGCAGCTAGCGGAGATCGCTGTGGCCACCCGCAAGTGGGCCATGCTCAACCCCAAGGCGATGATGCACGACCCCATCACCATCGACGATGTCCTTTCCTCCCGCTGGATCACTTACCCCTTCCACATCCTCGACTGCTGTCTGGTCACCGATGCCGGCGGCGCCGTCGTCGTGGCCAGCGCCGAGCGGGCCAGCGACTGCCGCAAGAAGCCGGTCTGGGTCCTCGGTTCCGGCGAGGCCCACACCCACCAGACGATGTCCAACATGCCGGACCTCACGACCACGCCGGCGGCCATCTCCGGCCCCCGCGCCTTCGCCATGGCCGGCGTCCGCCATAAGGACATCGACGTGGTGGAGGTCTACGACTCCTTCACCTACACGGCCCTGGCCACCCTGGAGGCCCTCGGCTTCTGCCAGCCCGGCGAGGGCGGCGCCTTCGTCTCCGGCCAGCGCACTGCCCCCGGCGGCGACTTCCCGCTGAACACCAACGGCGGCGGTCTCTCCTACACTCACCCGGGCATGTACGGCATCTTCATCCTCATCGAGGCCGCGCGCCAGCTCCGCGGTGAGTGCGGCGAGCGGCAGGTCCCGGGCGCCAGGCTGGCCTGCGTCAACGGCACCGGCGGCCAGTTGTCCTCCACGGGGACCCTCATCCTGGGGACAGACTGACGTTACTGGACGCCGCGCAATCTAGTTGGCGGCCTCGTTTGTCCAATGCAGTTCAAACGCATCGTTGCCCACGGCTACGACCTCATCGCCGACCGGCTGGCGCGCGAACGCGGGCACGGAACAACGGTCACCCGCTGGCTAGCGGATCTGTCGGTGGGCCTTCCCGATGGCGCGCGAGTGCTCGACCTGGGCTGTGGCTCGGGCGTTCCGCACACGGCGTTTCTGGCCAAGCGCTTCGATGTGCTGGGTGTGGACATATCGCGCTGCCAGATCGAGCTCGCCGCCAACAGCGTACCCGCTGCACAGTTCATTCTCGCCGATATGTGTTCGGTGGGGTTCCCGCCCGGGTCCTTTGATGCCGTTACAGCGATATACAGCGTGATCCACGTCCCCCGAAACGAGCAGCCTCGGTTACTCCACTCCATCCGTCGTTGGCTCAAGCCATCGGGCCACGCATTCCTGGTTCTCGGCGGTTGCGATACCCCCGTCGGCTTCGAAGCAGACTGGTTCGGGACACCCATGTTGTGGAGCCATTACGATGCAACGACCAGCCTCAAGATGCTGCAGGACGCAGACTTCGATATCCTTTCGTCGGCTCTCGAGGTAGACCCACTGGACCCTAAGGGCAGCCACCTGTTCGCCCTTTGCCGCGCGGCGTGACCCGTGCTCATCGACCTACACACCCACACCTACCCCCTCTCCCACGACAGCCTCCTCTCGCCCGACGAGCTCATCGAGGCCGCCAAGGCCGCCGGGCTGGGCGGCGTCTGCCTGACCGAGCACGACTTCGTCTGGGACCCGCAGAAACTCCGCGAGCTCTCGCAGCGTCACAACTTCTTGGTCATCCCGGGCATCGAGGTGAACACGGAGGACGGCCACGTCCTGACCTTCGGGCTCGACCGCTACGTTTACGGCATGCACCGCATCGCCGAGCTGGCGCGCCTGGCCACAGATGGCGGCGGCGTCCTCCTGGCCGCCCACCCCTACCGCCGCCAGCTGCCCTTCGAACTCCGCCACGACGGAGACTGGAGCCAAGCCCTGGAGCGCGCCGCTGGCAATCCCGCGTACCGTCACGTCTGCGGCGTGGAGACCTGCAACGGCC